>JAOADO010000005.1 GCA_026417275.1 Verrucomicrobiia bacterium | reverse complement strand
GTTGTATCCAACTTCTGCCGCCACAAATTTGTTGAATTCATATGTAAGGTTTGCACCAAGCATTGTGAAACCTTCATTCTGGTTGTTCAAAGCGCCTGTCGGGTCTTTGAATGCCGAGAATTGATGGCTGCCCATGATGCTACCTTTTAAGCCACCGATGATGTCTTTCTTGAACATGCCGTATACTGATGTTGCTTCGGCATCGAACACGACAAGGTCGGTCTGGCTTCTTGCATGACGAACTCCAAGTTGGAATTCACCATATTGTCCGCCGTAAATAAATGAGGCGTCCACGAATGGATTAACATCGTCTGTGTCCACATCTCCGAGAATCGGTCTCAAAATATTGCCTGCTTTGCGATATTTTGTATATTCAGCACCGACTAAAACGCGAGCGCGAATCAAATCAGTGAATCTGTGTTCAGCGCCGACATATGCATAGTGCGAGTAATTGTCTCTTAAATCTGGCGATACCAACCATATTCCCCCGGGGAGAGTAACCAGGTCTTTGCTGTTATGATCAATTGCGCCGAATTGATATCCAATCAAACCGTCGGTGTTTTCGAGCATATTAATCCAGCGGAAATTCAAATATGCAAGGTGTTCATACCTGTCCAACAATGCGGAGCGGCTGTCTGTACCTTTCTGTTCATAATCATAGAATGTGAAGCTGTAACCGGGTTCAATGGCAATTATATCTGTGACTTTATAAGAAAGGTCTGCGGCGGCTCTGTTGCGCATGTTGTTGCCTTCTGTTCTCAACGGCACTGTTACGCCGCCGAGCGGTTCCATAACCTGGGGTTCCTGGGCAACCACAAAACTGTCTTCGAACGAAAGTTTGCAACGGTCGCTGAAAGTATGTCCTAAAGCAACGTTAAATTCGTGGCTGTGGTCAGCGGTATTTTCGCTGCGGTCTTCATAATAACGCATACCGTAGCGATAGGAGGCTTCGAGTGTGGTCATTTCCTGGCGAATCGCCACTTTTGCTTCTGGGCTAACTTCGAAGCCATAACTATCCCGCTTGCCCATTGATTTGCTGTAGCGCGTAAGATAGTTATCGTCGTAAAAACCACGCACTGTGGCGGAGATGTTCCACGGTTTATCGGCAGGTTGCTCCGCTCCCTGGAGATTTGGAATTATCAACAGTCCTGCAAACACCGCAATGGTTGTTAATTTTTTCATAAATTATCCCGGTTCTTTTTAAAATTTTAAACTATCACCTCATAAAGTAAACATAATTTTTAACAAAAACAATCTCTTTGTCAACAACTTAAAACTGTCTTCCCAAAATATTATCAAAGAGTTAGACAATTAAGTGATTTAAAAATTCAAAATTTTTAAAATCAATCAGATATTAAGGTTGGTTTGCCTCGGCTTTTTCTGGTTGATGGGTCTGTTTAAAAATAATCTTATCGTTTTCAACAGTTACGGTGATTGGTTCATTATCCACGAAACTGCCTTTTAAGATTTCTTCAGCCAGCGGGTCTTCCAGATAGCGTTCCACAGCGCGTCTCATTGGTCTTGCGCCATAAGATGGGTCATACCCTTTTTCTACGAGGAAATCTTTGGCTTTTTCGTCAAGGATGAGTTGTATGTGTTTATGTTTTAATCTTTCACCCACTTTATTAACTTCTAATTCCAGAATCTGGATAAGGTCTGGCTTGGTCAATGAACGGAATACTATTATATCATCAAGCCTGTTGAGGAATTCTGGACGGAATAGACGTTTGGCTTCGTCCAGAATTTTCTCGCGCATTTTTTCGTAAGAATTTTCATCCGTAATGGGAGAAAATCCAAGGGTGGATTGTTTTTTGATTGTGTCGGCACCCACGTTTGAGGTCATCAATATGATTGTGTTTCTGAAATTAACAACCCTGCCGAAGCTATCGGTGAGTTTGCCCTCTTCAAGAATTTGAAGGAGCATATTCATTACTTCGGGGTGGGCTTTTTCAATTTCGTCGAATAATACTACGGAGTAAGGTCTGCGTCTGACGGCTTCGGTAAGTTGCCCGCCCTCTTCATATCCTACGTAACCTGGAGGCGAGCCAATCAGGCGTGAGACGGTGAATTTCTCCATGTATTCGCTCATGTCCAGCTGGATGAGCGCCCTGGCATCGCCAAACATGGATTCGGCAAGGCATTTTGCAAGCAGTGTTTTCCCCACACCTGTGGGACCGAGGAGGGCAAAAGCGCCAATTGGACGTTTCGGGTCTTTGAGGTCTGCGCGGGACCGTCGGAGCGCCTTGCAAATTGCTGTAACCGCTTCGTTCTGACCGATAATGACCTTTGACATTTCTTGTTCGAGTCTTAAGAGTCGTTGAGCCTCGCCCTGCTCCATTCTTTGAAGGGGCACACCTGTCCATTTTGACACAACCTGAAGGATGTCGTCTTCATCAACAACGACTCGTTTTTCCTCGCGTGTAGTCTTCCATTCAGCAATGATTGATTCCAGTTTTTGTTTTGCCTGTTTTTCTTTGTCTCTCATTGCGGCGGCTTTTTCGTAATCTTGTTTTTTAATAGCCGCTTCTTTTTCTTGTCTTATGTGTTCGATTTCAGCCTCAAGGTCTTTTACTTCCGGCGGTCTGGTCATTGCGTTTATTCTGCAACGCGCCCCGGCTTCGTCCATTACGTCAATGGCTTTATCTGGCAAAAATCTGTCTGTAATATATCTATCCGACAGACGAACGGCTGATTCAATTGCGCGGTCTGTGATTTCTGCTTTGTGGTGGTCTTCGTATTTTGGTCTTAAGCCTTTTAGAATCGCAATTGTATCTTCAATTGATGGAGCCTCTACTTTGACGCATTGGAAGCGTCTTTCGAGGGCGGCGTCTTTTTCTATGTATTTGCGATATTCGTTTAATGTGGTGGCGCCAATGCACTGGAGTTCGCCGCGGCTCAAAGCTGGTTTGATTATGTTGGAGGCATCCATGGTTCCTTCGGCAGAGCCAGCGCCAACAATTGTGTGTAGTTCATCAATAAAGAGAATCACATTCTTTGCGCGGCGGATTTCTTCCATCACGGCTTTTATTCTCTCTTCGAACTGACCGCGATATTTTGTGCCAGCAACCATGAGGGCGAGGTCCAGAGTTATGACGCGTTTTTCGCGGAGCAGTTCCGGGACATTGCCGCGAGCGATTTCCTGGGCAAGTCCTTCTACGATGGCGGTTTTGCCGACACCAGCTTCGCCAAGCAGGACGGGGTTGTTTTTCGTCCTTCTGCAGAGAATCTGTATTACACGTTCGATTTCTGCTTTTCTTCCGATTACAGGGTCTAATTCCCCTTTTCGCGCAAGTTCGGTTAAATCGCGTCCAAACGCCTTCAGAGCCGGGGTTTTAACTTCGCTTTTTCTTTCAGGGCTTACTCTTTCGCCGCTTTCGGGGGCAGGTTGTTGTTGTTCATCATACGATTCAAGGTTGGGGTCAATTTCTCTTAAAATTTCCTGCCTTGCTGTCTCTAAATCAACCCCTAAATTTCTTAAAACCCGGGCGGCAACACCTTCGCCTTCGCGCAAAAGTCCAAGCAGGATGTGTTCGGTGCCTATGTAGGTATGGTTAAGGGCTTTTGCCTCTTTTGCGGCAAGGGCTAATACCTTGCGAACGCGTGGGGTTGGCGGAATATCGCCGCCAATTTTTTGCTCTGAACCAGTGCCAACAAGTTTTTCGACCTCCATCCTTACTGCCTGGATGTCAACGCCCATTTTTTGTAAAACATTTATAGCAACCCCCTGTCCAAGCCTTATTAAACCAAGCAAAAGGTGTTCGGTACCGATAAAGTTGTGATTGAATCGGCTCGCCTCCTGGCGCGCTAATGCAAGAACTTGTTGAGCACGCGGCGTAAAATTGTTTAGTTCTTCATTCATTTCTATATTAAGTTGACCTATGTTCAGCCATTTGTCCAGCGACACATTAGAGTGTCAGTTTGACCACTCAGAGTGTCATTTTTTCTCTATCTTACCTTATCGGCAAGTTTCTACATTATTATAGCATGTTTCATTCCTAATCCAAAAAATTTCGCATCCAGTAGAAATTGTAAGGCTGGATTTTTATTTCTAAATTTGATTTATGGTCAAATCGGAATTTGTTTTTAGTGAATGAATCAATCCAGGTGGTGTTTGCCAAGTTTGTGGGCAGTATAAGTTTAATGGTGCATTGTTTTCCTGAAATATTAAAAATCCCGAGAAAATTTTCCTTTTCACCGATTCTTAACAGAGCAAAATTTTCCGCCCCCGCGTCAAGAATTACCTGTTTATTAAACGGATTCAGAGCCTCGGTTTTTTTTCTTTCTTTAATCAGGGATTTAATGGCTTCGTAAATTCTGTATCGGATTGAATGCCAGTCCTGCATTTCTTTGAGAAACTGGCGTAGTTTTAATTTTTCTCTGTTGATTCGACGGGGAATGCCGCTTTCAATAGCGCCTTCTAAATCGCCGCGTGAACCAAAAAGAGAGTGGAAGTAAATTGCCGGGATGCCGCTCATGGACATCATTATTGCATGGGCGATGATGAATCTTTTTATTGCGGTTTCTAAGGAATTGCTTTCTGGTTCTGCCAGCGCATCAAGGTAGTTGATGTTTAGTTCATAGGGGACCATTCCGCCGTCAGAAATGGATTTGTATGAGATAAAGCCTTTTCGTTCAATAATCGCATTCGTTAGAAAGTCCAGTTCTTTATTGTTTAGAATATCAGATAAAGGCATGACGCCGATTCCATCGTGCGAGGCAAGGTAGTTAAGGAAACAAACATCTCCTGCTGGAAGGTTAATGGATTTTGCCCAGTTAGTCAGTTTTGCGGCGTTGCCGCTTAACATGGAATATAGGAGCAAAGGCGGCAAAGTGAAATTGTAAACAAGGTGGGCTTCGTTGGAGCCGTTGCCAAAGTAAGAGATGTTTTCATTATGTGGGACGTTGGTTTCTGTAATTATCCTTGTCCATGGGGCAATTTCATCCAAAACGGCGCGCAAAATTTGAATCACGTAATGAGTTTGAGGGAGGTTGATGCAACCAGTCCTGCTTTCTTTCCACAAATAAGCGATAGCATCGAGTCTGATATAAGATGCGCCTTTAGATACATAAAACAGGAGAACGTCTATTATCTGTAGTAAAACTTCGGGATTTTTATAATTCAAATCAATCTGGTTGGCGCTGAAAGTTGTCCAGACAAATTTTGTGCCTTCTTTTGTGGCAAACTCTGTCAATAACGGGGATGTTCGCGGACGGACGACGCGGGATAAGTCCATGTCGTTATTTGGGACGATGAAGAAATCGCGATAGCGGGTGTTTCCTTCAAGAAAACCTTTAAACCAATCGCTTTTTGCTGATATATGGTTGAAGACGCCGTCAAACATCAGGGAAAAATCTTTTGATAACGCTTCTACATCTTCCCAATTTCCAAGTTCAGGATTCACTGAATAGTAATCAATCACCGAAAAGCCATCATCTGAGGAATACGGATAAAACGGCAAAATGTGGATTGTGTCTACTAAATCGCGCAGGTATTTGCGCGAAACTTCATATAAAACTCGCAAAGTGGGATGGGCATCGTCATTGACCTGGTCTCCATATGTTATAAGAAAAACCGATTTATTCGATAATGGACATTTTTGTTTTCCATGAAATTTTTTTTCCAGAATCTGTTTCCACTTATCAATGAGCTCTGCCAGTGTATTAAACGTGTCGGAGCCAATTCTGGTTCCATAAAGACGTGTGAGGTTATCCTTTATAATTTCACGCATTTTTTAAAAATAGCGCATGGTTTTTATAATTATCGCAATCAACTTTTCCACGGGGTTTACAGGATATTAATGCATTTTTCCAAAATTTGGAGGCAAAAATTAAAATTTATCAAAGAGCAATCATTTACGGACGGCACTCTATGTAAGGTTATTGAAATTAATCTATCTGTCTTGTTTAAGCGCAAATAATGAGTAAAATTTAATTAAAATGCTCAGCAAGAAACAATCTGACGGGAATTATAATCCATCTGGCGATTGCCTTGTAAGAACCGGTCCCCAAAAACGAATTGGTTTTATTTCGACGCGGTTTCACGGCACAGATGGCGTTACTCTTGAGGCGCGCAAGTGGGAGCAGATTTTTTCAGGGATGGGACATAGAATTTTCTGGATGGGCGGTTTGCTTGATACACCGCCTGAAACGAGTCATTATGCACCGCTGGCGTTTTTTAATCATCCGCGCGTTCTTGAGGTTCAGAACAAATTATTTGGAACTGTGAAGAGGACCCGGGAGATAACAAATGAAATTCATGCCATAAAGGAGGCTTTGAAGGATGAAATTTATCGGTTCATTGATAAGTTCCATGTTGAGATTTTGATTCCTGAAAATGCTCTGGCGATTCCGATGCACATACCTTTTGGACTCGCGATTGCAGAGGTTATTGCAGAGACTGCTCTGCCGACGATTGCGCATCATCATGATTTTTACTGGGAGCGGGATAGGTTCACGTTGAACAGCGTTAACGATTATTTGCACGCGGCATTTCCACCGGACATGCACAGCATTGAGCATGTTGTGATAAACTCTATGGCGCAAAAGGAACTTGCGCGGAGACTTGGCATACCATCCGCAATCATACCAAATGTGCTCGAATTTGAAACGCCGCCGCCGGGGGTTGATGATTTTAATAGGGATTTTCGCCAGGAAATAGGTCTTAAACCAGACGATATACTTATTCTTCAACCTACGCGGGTGGTAGCAAGAAAAGGCATCGAACACGCCATTGACCTTGTCAGGAGATTAAAGGAACCTCGCGCAAAACTCGTGATTTCTCATTCCATAAATGATGAGGGAAATCAATATTTCCAGATGATTCGCGATCGGATTGAAGATGCAAAAATTGATGTTCGGTTTATAGCCGATAGAATTGGTCAAACTCGCGGCTACACGGGCGACGGCAAGAAGATTTACACGTTATTCGATGTTTATCCCCATGCTGACCTTGTAACTTATCCGAGTTATTATGAGGGGTTCGGGAATGCATTCCTTGAGGCGATTTATTTTAAGAAACCGATTGTGGTGAATACTTACGCGGTTTACGCGCGTGATATTGACCCGCTCGGATTCAAAACAATCGAGATTTCGAATCTGATTACGGGCGAAGTGGTTGAGCAGGTGAGAACAATTCTGCGCGATAAAAACACGCAAAATGAATGGGCGGAAACAAATTATCAATTGGGGCTTAAATATTTTTCTTATTCTGTTGCGCGGAGAAAATTGGCGGCGAGAATTGCGAATTTATTTGGAGAAGGCTTGTCTTAAAAAAACAAAATGGGAAAGGAATTAGTAATCGTTCATTACCATTTGAGACCTGGCGGAGTCCGCAGAGTTATTGAATTGGGAACGGCGGGGATAGCGTCGAAGATGGGTTGCGATTGTGTCAGGATTGTTGCGGGGGAAGCGCCGCCTGACGAGTGGTTTGAAGTTTTGAAATCGAAACTTAAGGGACTAAAATTTAATCAATTTATCCGCCCTTCGTTTGGTTATATTTCCGAGCAGGGTTGCTCTATTGGTGAGTTAAAAAAAACAATAACCAGAGATGCGCAGGAGTTATTCAATGAATTGAAAAAGGAGGCTGTTATCTGGTTTCATAATCCAGCGGTTGGACGGAATATTTTTTTGACCAATGAGTTTTTTCGGCAAAGTACCGAACATGGGATCCCATTAATCGCCCACCATCATGATTGGTGGTTTGAAAACCGATGGCAGAGGCTGGATGAGATGTTTAAGTGCGGGTTTGATAGTCTGGAGAAAATTGCTGACGTGTTTTTTAATGCATCGCCAAACATCAAACACTGCGCGATAAATTATTGTGATTATTCAATATTGCAAAAGTATTTTCAGGATAATTCAGCATGGTTCCCCAATCCGCTTGAGCTGGAAAACTTGCCCGATAAATCCAGGATTAAAACTGCACGGATGTGGCTCGAGGAGGAGTTAAATGACGAAAACGATGTCTGGTTGATGCCGTGCCGCGTTTTACGAAGGAAAAACATTGCCGAAGCAATACTTATTAAGGAATGGATAAATCCAGAAGCGTGGCTTGCTACAACAGCGGGAACAAGTTCGGCTGATGAAATCGGATACGCAAATGCAATCTCTATTTTTTGCAAGGAAAGGAAAATCAAATTCAAACCTGGAATTGTGGCGAATGATTTAAATAAAAATCCGCCTGATGTTTACTCGTTAATCGCGGCATCGGACGTTGTATTGCTGACTTCTTTGCAGGAAGGTTTTGGGCTGAGTTATATTGAAGCGGGATTGATGAAGACGCCGCTAATTGCGCGAATGTTAGTCAATCTTGAAGAGGATTTCCAGAAGTTTGGTCTAAAATTTCCGCATAAATATAAAGATATATTAATCCATCCTGACCTGTTTTCGTGGAGGGAAGAATCGCAAAGGCAGAGGCAAATATATGAATCGTGGGTTGCGAGATTGCCGCTGGAATTTCAAAGACGGGCAAAGTTGCCAGAGATTGTTAAAGCGCCGTATTCGCCAGAACCAATCCCGTTCTCTAAGTTGACGCTTCAGGCGCAGTTAGAGGTGTTGTCTCATCCTGCGCCGTATTCATTTGAAAAATGCGCAGGGTTAAATCCGTCCATTGGAAAGATGAAAAAACGGACAGAAACCGGAAGGTTAAAACCGGTTGAATTTTTGTCTTTCACTGTTGAAGCGTTGTCGCTCGGAAAATATTCGGAAAACTTTTTGAAAATTACGAATGCAAAACCCAAACATGTTCTGGATAAACAAATTCTAATGCGCGTTCAAAATGAATTCATACGGAAAAAATTATCATCAGAATTTATTTATCCATTGTTAATCGAAAAATCGTGGAACAATGAATTATGAAAATTAAGGCGATTATATTTGATATATATAAAACATTGCTTGATGTGATTTTTCATAGTCCGGAGCAACAGGAAGAATTATGGCAAGAACTTTACACGCGTTTTTTCAATAAAAAGCCGTTTGTATCTTTTCAATTTTTTTCGCAAGAATGCGACCGCCTTATTGGGTGGCATCATGAACAGTTGAAAAATCGTGGAATCATTTTCCCTGAAGTAAACTGGGAAGAGATAGTAAAACTTGCGCTCCCGGAGGTTGTGAATTTAAGGGACGATGAATTTGATGAATTTATTTTTCTGCAATCCCGTGTGTGGCATTCGGTAAACATGTGTTCGGATGCCATTGATTTTCTAAAATTCGCAAAAGGAAACGGCATTGCTCTTGGAATAGCGTCAAATTGTCAAAACTATACACTCCGTGAGATGCAAGATGCACTCGAAAAACATGGTATGTCTATGAATATATTTAAGTCTGATTTGTGCTTCTATTCATTCAAATATGGATTCAGTAAACCAGACCCGCATGTGTTTTGTATTTTAACCACAATGTTTGAGAGGGAGGATATAAAACCACATGAAATTTTGATGGTTGGCGACAGCATTGAAAACGACATTATCCCGGCGCGCAGGTTTGGATGGGGCTGGTGGTTGTTGTCGGATTCAAGGCTCGACTTATATGAAAATTCGGGGAATTGGGGGATGTTGAAATCGAAGATTCAGGAGGGCTAAATGTCCACTTGAACCTAATCCGATTTGGGATTCAACATTAATCAGGATTGATAATAATATGATAATGATAAATAAATTCTACTAATTTCATAATTATCTGCGATTTAATGGGTTGCGATAGTTTTATTTAATCAATTTTATTGCTTTAAAATCAAATCTGGTATATATTATATCTATAATTCCTTTTAACCAGTTGTTTACATTTATGAAAACTATTAAATCTATTTTGAGGAGTTATTGTGTTGGTTTTGTATTAACCATTGCTTTTTGCTTCAATGGTTTTTCACAAATCATAATTGACCCCGGAACTCCGAGTTTGAGGATTGGCATTGTTGCCGTTGATTCACTGGCTTCTGAAACGGGGGGCGATAAGGGAGTGTTCAAGATTTACAGAGTCGGGGATTTGACACATTCACTAACAGTCAGTTACACAATTTCAGGCACAGCGAGTAACAGGGTTGATTACCGCGAAATTCCAAAGTCTGTGACGATACCGGAGGGTAAAGATTCGGTGTTTATTGAGGTGGTTCCGATTGACGATGAAATTGTCGAGCCCACGGAGACTGTGGTTTTAACACTTAATTCGGCGACAAGTTATGCTTTTGATGTTGATTCTGCGGGTATAACTGCGAATAGGGCCATTGTTCAGATTTTTGATAATGATGGAAATAAACCGCCGAAAGTTACAATTGCCGAACCAAAAGACGGGGCTATTTTCCAGCTGCCAACCCAGATTACAATAAGGGCAGAGGCAAAGGATGAAGACGGGATTGTTCAGAGGGTTGGATTTTTTGCGAACGGGACATTGCTTGGTTATGTGTTTAATCAGAACAGTGGGACAAATCAGAATGTATTCACGTTTACCTGGTTTAATCCAACCGCTGGGGAAGTTAAGATAAAGGCAAGGGCAATTGATAATGTTGGTGCAGAGACTGATTCAGCCGAAGTTTCAATCAGTGTGCGAGAACAAGTTCCTGAACGGGATGTCGTGAGTGTATATGTTATTGACGGAGAAGCAGAAGAGATTCCGCCTGTTCCGCCTGGAATGGGAATGCCGCAAAGGATAAATTTTGGGACAATTAGATTCTGGAGGAAAGGTCCGACGAACTTTCCGCTTTATGTGAATTACAGTGTTGGCGGGACAGCGCAGAATGGTGGCGATTACGAGAGGCTAACGGGTTTAATTACAATTCCTGAAGGGATTCGATATGCTGACCTTGATATAATTCCAATTTACGACGAAATAAAAGAGGAGACTGAGACTGTAGTCGTCACGGTTGAACCACCTGCATGTATTGCGATTTACCCTCCGCCTCCGGATTGTTACATTGTTGGCGAGCCTAAAGAAGCAGTGGTGAAAATCCTCGATAGCCAGACGACGACAAACACACCGCCAGCGGTCGCAATAACAAATCCGAAAGACAGTTCAGTGTTTACTGCTCCGGCGGACATTGTTCTGACCGCTGAAGCCACAGACTTAGATGGATTTGTTAAAATCGTGGAGTTCTGGGCGAATGACGCTAAATTGGTTACAATTACGAATTACCCTGAGAGCATGCGACCGGTTTTCCCATATTATTTTATCTGGCGAAATGTTAAGGAAGGCGAATACACATTGATTGCGAAAGCAACAGATAATAGAGGAGCGCAAACAAGTTCGGCTCCTGTAAAAATCGCGGTCAAATCGCCCTCCGAGACGCTTCCAGTGGTAACAATTGTTGCTAACGACCCGGAGGCAAGCGAATTGCCGCCGTTGGTGGATGCTTTCAATTATGGAGTGTTTACTGTTCGGAGGACGGGACCTCTTGATAGTCCATTGACGGTTTATTATCGAATAAGCGGGACAGCGCAGAATGGTGGCGATTATGAACAATTAAACGGTGTTGTAACAATTCCTGCCGGGATGGCGTTTGCTGATATTGTGGTTAAACCAATAGACGATAATCTTGCGGAGGGGACAGAAACAGTTGTGGCTTCCTTAATTTTACCTGAAATTATTATTACAATTTATCCGCCACCGCCGCCGCCTTACAGGATTGGCGAACCAAATTGTGCCACAGTTTACATAAGGGATAATGAACCTGAGCTGGAGAATAAACCACCGATTGTAAAACTCGTGAAACCAGATGAAGGCATAACGCTGATTGCGCCGGCGAACATCGGCATTTGCGCAGAGGCGCATGACCCGGATGGGAGAATCGCGAAGATTGAATTTTTTGAAGGGGAGAGAAAACTCGGCGAGGTGGTTCCGCCGTTGGCGAATTCGACAGCTAACCGATATTATTATGTCTGGCAGAATGTTGGTGCGGGCTCTTACACGCTTACTGCGGTGGCGACAGATAATCGAGGGGCAACTACCCGTTCTGCTCCGGTTTCTGTGAAGGTTGTTGAAGCGCCTGTGGAAACAATCCCAGTCGTAAACATAGAAGTAAAAGATGGGTTTGCGGCGGAAACACCGACAACGCCAATCGTGGTTTACACAAACTTTTCGACCGCTGCGGCTGGCGCATTTGAAGTGAAAACGGAACGGATTCCCGCTGTGAACACGGCAACTTTTGTGATAGTGAGGAATGGTCCAACAAATGAAGAATTAGCGGTGCATTACATAATCAGAGGAACAGCTTCCAACGGTGTTGATTATCTGAAATTGCCTGGAGTGGCGGTAATCCCAGAGGGGACTCGAAGAGTGGAAGTAACCGTTATCCCGATTGATGACACAATACCTGAACCGCGAGAAACTGTGGTTTTGACGTTGACTTCGCCGCCGACAGCAACAGCAGATGATAGTCAGCAAAGTTCAAACACTTCTGTAAAACCTCCGTATATTATCGGACCACGTGCGCGCGCATGTGTTGTGATTGCGGATAACGACACGCCAATGCCGCCTGTAAAACTGCCGGACGGCAATTTCCATATCCTTCAATCCGCGTCGAATGGTGTTGTTTATATGATTGAGGCAAGTGCGGATTTAACCAACTGGACGTCGATTTATACAAACACTGTTACAGAAGGTTTCATAAATTATGCGGACCCCGATTCTGTGGATTATGGATTCAGATTTTATAGAATCAGGACCATCCCGACATTGGATAATTAAAAACCATTTACAGCAACCTGATTAATTATTGCAGCAGATAAGTAGTTCACCATACCTTAATAAAAATAGATTGAACAAATTTAAATTTTAAGGAATGTGCAAAAGGCGATTATTGTTTTTTCATATTTGATTCATTTGCTTCGACCTTGTTAATATCTTAGGAGTGGATGATAGACTGCCATTTGTTAGTATAATTATCGCTGTAAAGCCCGAGCAAAAAGAGATCGAGGCTGTAAATTCCGCTTTAAAATTGAACTATCCCCGCGAACGGTTTGAAATAATTATCGCGCGGGGGAGGCATCCATCTGCCCAGAGAAACGCCGCGTTAAAAGAAGCGAAAGGAGAGATAATTTACTTTCTGGACGACGACTCTGTTCCGCATTCGGATGCCATAAATAATGCGGTGAAATATTTTTCGGATAAATCTGTTGCGATTGTTGGAGGACCAAATCTCTGCCCGCCAGATACGCCTTTTATTGAGCAGGTTTTTGCGGTTATTCTAAGTAGTTTTATTGCTTTTGGTCCGAGCAGGGCGCGTTACTGGAAGGTTGGCAAACCGCGACCGACCACTGAAAAAGAGCTTATCCTCTGCAATATGTTTATTCGGAAAGAGACGTTAGTTAAATTTGGTGGATTCGATACCAATCTTTATCCCAACGAGGAAAACGCGTTGATGGACGCTCTTGTTCAGAATAATTATAAACTAATTTACGACCCAGAAGTTTTTGTTTACCGAAGACCACGTCGAAATTTAAGGGCGTTTACCAAAATGTTGTTTAACTATGGGCGTGGACGCGCTGAACAATTCAGGTTGCATCCAAGTTTTGGATCGGCGTTGAATTTTGTTCCGCCGTTTTTCTGTTTGTATCTTGTCCTGTTAATACTGTCTATAATTGCAAAATCATCGTTTGGTTTATATTTTGCGATTCCACTTGGATTGTATTTAATAGCAGTTCTTGCTCAAACAAAGGTCTGCATTTTTCAACATGGTCTTGTTAAAAGCCTTGCGGCAATGCCGTTACAGGTTTTGACGCATATTTGCTATGGTTGTGGTTTTATTCGCGGTCTTTTTACAAAACCCACGCCACCGCCGGATGTTGTTTTATTGAATATAAAAATTGAGAAAATCCAGGTGGATGTTTCGTATAAAACCGAATAAGCCTCTTGTTGTCTTGCTTTTTAAATTTACAAAATCGAATTAATTTGATATAGGAGTTTGCTTAACAAGCAGGCTTATCATTATGGGTAATTGTGTTAATTGTGGGAATAAATGTAGAATAATTAGAGTAATTATACCGGTCTTAATTCTCGGACTGGCTTATCAAATACAGGCGGGCTGGAGATGGTCGAACCCGTTGCCGCACGGCAATAACATTGCTGAAATGTTTTTTTCTTCTGACGTCGGGATGGCGATTCAGGTTGCTGATAAGGGGAGAATTTATATCAGTTACGATTTTTATTCGTGGACGCCTGTTGAAAGTGGGGTAACGAATGCGTTGCGGTCCGGGACTTTCTTTGGTTCGCGGATTATAGTCGTCGGAGAAAACGGATTAATCCTTTTTTCTGACGACGGCTACACTTTTACAAAGGCATATTTGAGTGCATCAACAACCAATTGGTTTGAAGGAGTTGCAGCAGGCAAACTAAATATAAACTCATCTTCGACATCGGTGTTAGTCGCAGTCGGAGACAATGGGAGTATATATAGCAGTTCTGATGGTTCAAACTGGGTAAAAAGGACCCATTCTTACACGAACTGGCTTCGCGGGGTATGTTTTGGAACAAGGAGCGGGACTCCGATTGTGGTTGCGGTTGGTGAAAGCGGATGCGTTTTAACAAGCCAGAATCTCGCTAACTGGAGTAAAGTGTCTACAACAACATCTCAACACCTGAATCGTGTTATTTTTACAAATGGCAATTTTTATGCGGTTGGGGAAGGCGGGGTTGCCTTGATTGGAATGAACGGTGGAAGTACATGGGTTTCAGAATCCACCGGCGCTACAAATTCGCTCAACACGATTGCTGTGATGACAAACGGGACTCGAATTTACGCAGGCAATAATGAGGTTAGATATCATAATGGAACGAGTTGGGCGAATCTGCTTACTGGTTCTCCGCCCAGTTCCCCCGCCGCATGGAATTATACCTCTTCGTTGACTGTCAATGGACACGTTTTGCTCGGAGGTTCAACTGGTTTTTTATGCATTGGAACCCGCACAAATAATACGTTCCGATGGACTGTTCCTTATAATTCAGTGAGGCAGTGGATATGGGATATATCCACCGATAGCGGCTGCTATATTGGCGTTGGAAATAATGGGGTAATTTTGAGCAGCGGGGATGGTGTGAACTGGATAGTTGAATTGACGCCAACATCCGCAACAAACTCTGTTTTGCTTGGCATTGGCGGCGACACCAACATGTTGATTGCCGTTGGCAGTCAGGGAACAGTGTTGTACAGCACAAACGATTTTATTCCTGAAATTTCCACAAATTATTCGGGAACAAACATTGTTCTAACAACAAATTACGCAAGTGCGCTTGGCGTAATATGGAATTCTGTTGAAAAGTTTAACACGAACACGTTTCAGGGGGTTTGCAAGTTCAGAGACGAATATTACATCGCAGGAGACAATGGTTTGATTTTTAAGACCGTGAATGGGACAAACTGGAGCCGAATAACGACGACAACAACAAATGTCTTAAGCGGTCTTGCGGCATCATCATCAACCATTGTCGCGGTTGGCGCGCGCGGGACGATACTTTTCTCCACCAATGGGTCAAGCTGGTCTTTGATTTCCAGCGGGACAACAAACTGGATATATAAAGTAAGATATTTGAATAATAATTTTATTGCTGTGGGTAATAATGGGGGTTTGTTTACAAGCACAAATGGGATAAACTGGACTCAGCGAACAAGCGGGACAACAAAATGGCTCACAGACGCGACATATCTTAATGGAACATATTATGCTATCGGAACACAGGGCGCTTTTCTGAAAAGCACAAATCTGGTGAACTGGACATCAGAAGAGTTAATTACAGGAAAATCTCTTTATGCGGTTGGACATCTGGACGGACAATTGATCGTTGTCGGAGTGGAAGGGGCGATTTTGAGAAACCAACTTTATCCGCATTCTACTCCTGTTTATATAGTTACGTATGCTCAGGCAAAAGATTATAGCTCGGGTATTATTCAGCATTTATTTTTATTTTACGGAAAACCAGACCAGCAATTCTCTCTGGATTCGTCTGAAAAACTCGGAACAGATTCATGGAAGGCAAGCGAAACTCTGGAAATCACTGATTCCTCCGGGTTTCTCTACTATATTGAAACAGATTATTTGACCAATCAGGTTAGTTCTGAGTTTTTCAGGACACGAACAATCTGGTGAGAGGTTCAATCACGATTCAGGCGGTTTTACACAGCAAGGCAACCGATTGAAAGCAAGCCGTAGAATGTGTATTCTACGTCTACATCTTCATCGAACCAGTGTCCGCGGAAGGCGCCGTTTCCATCCCACAAAGAATCCAAAAAATCCATGCAACTGTCGTTTATAGACGAAAGTTCGAATGAAGCGGATTTAAGAGCAAAAAGTGATGTAGCTGTGGAAAGCAAATCCGGTATTGCCGTCGAAGGTGTTGCGATGAATCCGCCGCCCTTGTGATATCTTTTCATCAACCAATCAATTGGTTTTTCGAGAGAATTGTGGTTGAATTTTTTTAATAATACAATCGCCGCCGCAGTTGTGGTTGTGGTTCCATGCGTTTGATTGGGTTCGTTTGAATATCCACCGTCGGGTGTTTCCAGGTTTTTAAGACAGTCGAGAATTTTTTCTCTATCTGGCGGTTCGGAGTTCAAATTTTCATATGCGGAGAATGCAAGAAAACAGGCGTAAACACTGCCGTGAGCAGAATTTTTGTGGACGGAATAACCACCGTCTGCGCTTCTAAAAGATTCGAGGAGTCCTTTTAGAGTAGAGATTTCTGAATGTGACAATTTATCTGGGAGTATTAAAGCGGAGCAAAGGTTTATATAAGAACACAGATGGATGAAATCTGCGTTGGTATTATTTTTTTGTGACTCGACAAAGGCGGTCATGGAATTACCCGCCGCCACGCCACATGCGTTAAGGATATTATTGGCAAAGACTGAATAATATAAATCGCTTTCAGCGCTTCTGCCGCGAAAACCGCCGTCCGGATTTTGTCTGCTTTTTACAAAGTCAATTACCAGGTTGAACGAATCGCCGAGAACGCCTTTTGCTTTTTCAGCGGTTTTTAACATTTCCGCTTTTATTGTCATAAATTATTTTATCATTATTTTTTATACATCTGGATTAGAAATCCGCATTCAAGGATAGTCTTTATTGCAAAAAAGATTGCACTTCTGCATTTTCTCCGTCATTAAGGAGAAGAAAACGTAAAAGTGAGTGGTATTTGTTTATCTTATTTTTATAATCCTGTGCGGTCGTAATTATCCGCTTCTTTGATAAGTGTTTTGATTTTTGAAACAGCTTCATCAATGGTGATTAATTCGGCTTTTGATTCTTTGCGGAGTTTAAACTCTACCTTGCCCTGGTCAATGGTTCTCTTGCTTATTGTAATTCTAACAGGAACGCCGATGAGGTCTGCGTCGCTAAATTTTTCTCCGGCACGGAGCTGGCGGTCGTCGTAAAGTGTTTCAATGCCTTCGCTCTGGAGTCTGGCGTAAGCCCTGTCAGTCGCCTCTGCGACCGATTGTTCTTCAAGATTTAAACCAATTAGATGGACGTGGAAAGGAGCAATCTGGATGGGCCAGATTATACCTTTTTCGTCGTGACTTTGCTCAACACATGCCGCCGCCATTCGCGAAACACCGATGCCGTAACATCCCATAATAACAGGTTTTGATTTACCTTCGGAATCCAGGTAGCGGCAATTCATTGCCTCGGAATATTTTGTGCCGAGTTTGAAGATATGTCCGACCTCGATTCCTTTTGCTTCATCCAAAGTTCCATCACATTTGGGACAGTTATGTCCGCCTCTGGCGAGTTTAAAGTCGCCAAACTGCGGATATGGCAAATCTCTACCAAAATTGACGTTTATATTGTGATAGTTTGTCTTGTTGGCGCCACATTCAAAATTGATACGGTTGTTTACGTAATTATCTGCGAGAATCGTGGTTCCCGTTGGTAAACCAATTGGTCCGGCGTAGCCGACTTCTGCTCCTGTGAGTTCTTTAATCTTTTCCGGAGCTAACAGTTTAAGGCTCTTGCATTTCAGGAAATTTGATACTTTAACTTCATTAACATCGCAATCGCCGCGAACCATGACTGCTACAAGTTGACCATCCGCATCGTAAAGGATGGTTTTTGTTATTTTCCACATCGGTATATTCAGGAATTTGGAAAGCGGTTCCGCCTGAACGATGCCTTCGCCAAATACCTCTTGCATAGGCAGCGGTTTTTCATTTTGCGGGAAAGTCTGAATCCGAGATGACGCTTGCTCCTGGTTTGCCGCGTAATCGCATTTATTGCAAAAGAGGATTGTGTCTTCTCCGGTGTCCGCAAGAACCATGAATTCTTGACTGCCACTGCCGCCGATGGCGCCTGGGTCGGCGTCAACGGCGCGGTATTTGAATCCGAGTCTTCTGCAGATTCTATGATATGCCAGCCGCATTGCTTCGTAGGATTTTTCAAGTCCTTCTTCGTCGGCGTCGAAACTATAGGCGTCTTTCATTATAAATTCGCGGGCGCGCATCAAGCCAAAGCGGGGGCGAATTTCATCTCTGAACTTGGTTTGAATCTGGAAAACGCATTTTGGCAGGTCTTTATAGGATTTTATTTCGCCGCGCAAAATATCCGTTACCACTTCTTCATGTGTGGGTCCAAGACAAACGGTGCTTCCGCGTCTGTCTTTGAATGAAAACATTATGCCGTCAATAGCGGTGTAGCGTTCCCATCTGCCCGATTCTTCCCATAATTCTTTTGGTTGAATGGCTGGCATTAACAATTCTTCAGCACCGGCGGCAGACATTTCTTCTCTAATAATTTGCGAGATTTTATTTAATGTCCTGTGAAGCAGTGGCATGTATATGTAAACGCCAGCGGAAAGTTGCTTGATATAACCGGCGCGCGCCATGAGCGCATGCGCCGCTGTTTGAGCGTCTTTTGGCGTTTCCCTTAAAGTTTTTCCAACATGTCTTGATTGTCTCATTTTTCCATTAACACATTTTTAAAGTTTATGAATTTAAAACAGCCTGTTTATTAATACCAGAGACTTCCGCTTGTTTCAATTAAGTATGAAATTAAAATCTGAAAGACCTTATGCTATCAATAACGTAATTAACTTGTTCATCGGTAAGTTCTGGATACATCGGGAGCGGCAGAATTTTTCTGGAGATTTTTTCAGCCACAGGCAAGTCTCCTTCTTTATAGCCTGAATCTGAATAAACTGTCTGCAGATGGAGTGGTTTTGGATAATAGATTATTGTGGGGATTCCGCGGTCGCTCAGGTGTTGCTGAAGTTCGTCTCTTTTATCGGTCAAAATTGCATAGACGTGGTAAACGTGTTTCACATTGTCGATGACGAATGGAGTCTGAATCGGGAGTCCATTTAATCCATCGTTGTATATTTTTGCGATCTCAATTCTTCTGTTATTCCATTGTGAGAGATATTTTAGTTTGACGCGCAGGATTGCCGCCTGAATTTCGTCCAGACGGGAATTATAACCATGGATGTCATGGTGGTAGCGTTTTGAAATTCCATGGACACGAATCATTTTCAAGGATGCGGCAAGAGCGGAGTCGTTGACAACTATCATACCGCCATCGCCTGCGGCACCCAAATTTTTAGTGGGGTAAAAACTTATGCAACCTGCTACGCCAAATGAACCAACAGGTTTATCGTGGTAGAGGGCACCGATTGCCTGGGCGCAGTCTTCGACGATTTTAATGTCAGTGTTTTTTATGAGGTTAAAGATGGCATTGATGTCTGCGGGTTGTCCAAATAAATGTACAGGTATGATTGCTCGGGTGTTTTTTGTGATTTTTTTTGCGATGTCCTGCGGATTTATATTGAAAGTTCGCTCATCAATATCGGCAAACACGATTTTTGCGCCCATCTGGTAAATTGATTCTGCCGGAGCAATGTAAGTAAATGGCGTTGTAATAACTTCGTCGCCCGGTTTTATATTCAAAGCTTTGAGGACAAGTGTGAGTGCGTCTGAGCCTGAATTAACGCCGATTCCATACCTGACGCCGCATAACGAGGCGACTTCGTTTTCAAGCATTTCAACGTTTTTGCCTAAAATATAGTGCCCGCCCGACAGCACTTCGAGCACAGCGCTTTCAACTTCGGTTTTAATCCGCGCATACTGGGCGGAAAGATTCAAAAACGGAACATTCATGGGCTAATTTTTTAATCTTTTTCTTGAGGTTGTGTCTACACGAAAACGGTGGGTTAAGATAATTACTGCTGGGGTTTGTACTGCGCCAATGCCTCTGGCAACCAGGCTTTTAGCTGTTCGATTCTTTTTTCATCGAGCGGATGAGTGCGAAGAAAAGACGGCGTGTTTGAGGCGCCCCGCGCTTTGTTGTAGTCTGAAAATCTCTGCCAAAAGGCGATTGCCTCGCGTGGGTCGTAGCCTGCACGCGCCATATAAAGAAGTCCAATATGGTCTGATTCGCTTTCCTGCATCCGGCTGTATGGCAACTCAACGCCGACTGTTGCGCCCACTCCATAAGCGAGCATAACAGCAGATTGAACGCGCGGGTCTGCGTTTGAAATGCTCTTCCCGAGGACGCTTCCGCCAGCCTGGATTACCAGAGCCTGGCTTACTCTTTCAGCGCCGTGGCGGGCAACGGCATGGGCGACTTCGTGACCAATCACAGTAGCAAGACCGGCTTCATTTTTTGTTATTTGCAAAATCCCGGTGTAAACGCCCACTTTTCCGCCAGGCAGACAAAAGGCGTTGGCTTCCTGACTTTCAAACACCACGAATTCCCACTGTGCGTTTGGAAGGTTTGCAACCGCGGCGATTCGTTTGCCAACTTTTTGAACAAGGGCATTTATGGCAGGGTCTTTACAGATTGGCGTCTGTTTTTTAATTTCCTCGAATCCAGAAAGACCAAGTCGACATTCTTCATCGGACGAAAGCAGATTGAGTTGATAGCGCCCGGTCTCCGGCACGGTGGCGCAACCAACGATAAAACCAATTAATACAATCATCCAATAAATTTTGTTTTTCATATTTTTTCGGCATCTTGAATTATTATATCGTCTCTTAGCAGATTTGATATAAAGTTATATTTCTTCTTACAGTAAAACAATAAATTAAAGGATGTTGAAAAGCAAAAATAAGACAGGCGTCAAGAAAACGCTCTGTCTTATTTTTACAAAATTATAGTTTAAAGTTCTATTCTTCTCTTCTTCCGCGGAAGTTGCGTCTGCCACCGCCGCCACCGCCTTGATGACGAGGCGGACGTTCTTCCCGTGGACGAGCAATGTTCACGGTAAGCGTTCTTCCCTGGAATTCTTTGCTGTTGAATTGCTCAACCGCTTTTTGCGCTTCCTCAGGGGTTGAATATTCGATGAAGGCGAATCCTCTTGATTTGCCGGTGAATTTATCAACCATGAGATGAACTGATGTAACGACACCAGCCTGGGAAAAATAATCTTTTAAGTCTTGCTCTCCAGTATTGTAGGAGAGATTTCCAACAAACAAACGCGATTCGTTCATATCAACTAACCTAACGCTCAAAAAACTGTCTGGAGCGCCTTTTCCACCGCGGGCACTGGTCGTCGAATTTCAGATTCTTTCAATACCTGTCAACTGACACCAAACAAACGTTCTTTGCGCGATAAAAAAATATTATGATAATCGAAAATATTGTCAACAGGTTATTTGAAATTTTACGCCCAGAATTTAACGCACTTTTTATTTAAAACGTTATTAAGCGGGTTTTTGTTGGTAGTCAGGAATGTGTTTTTTGCCACAACTCGGAAAAGTAGGACCCCGTTATTGAAAGTGAATTATCTGGCTTTATAAGCCAGAATCCGCGCAAAAGATTTACATCTTTTACAGGCAACTGGACTTTTAAATCTGAAGGTTTAAGTTCATTGCAGAATAGTTCCCATTGTATGACATATTTCATATCGGTGGCAAGAAACACCGCCATTAAATCATCCCAGCGCTGGCGAAGGTTTTCTTTTTGTTCGTTTTCAGGGATGCCAATTTCACCGATAAAAACAGATTCTTTTCCAAAGAGTTTGCCGGTTCTGGCGTTTGTTTTTATTTCCTGAATGCATTTCCACATAAGCACAGGGTCTTTCATTCCGTCGTAGGCGCTGTAGGAGACGAGGTCCAGTTCAACATCTGGCAATACGTTGCGCGTTACCGTGGGGATTCCTTTCCACGCATCTGTCACTCGATTCACCTCCGCAGCATGGGCAACCACGCATTTTGCGCCTTTTCCAAACTCATTGCGCGCTCTCTGGACGCCGTTTTGTCTTGCTGCAAGCCATTTTTGCATTCTTGAGCATAAATCCTGCCAGTCCGTCGGGACCTCCTTCCACATTTCGCCGGCTCTCCCGCGAAGCAACCAATCCCCTTCCCAGTGTTGGAGTATAAATACGACGTCTCTGTTTCTGAAATGTGTATATAAATATCTGGTTAACTCGTAAAATTCTTTGCCAACATCCGAATAAAAGTCGGGCGGGAGGTTCGGGCGACGCCATTTTTCTTCGATCGGGGCGTGGGCTTCGAAGACGAATGTGTTGAATGGCATCCGGAGGAGTTCCTGGAAGTATTCAGAATTTATACATTCAGTTAGAGTCTGATATTCGTCCCAACGGCTGTTAAAAGGGTAGCTACTTTTTATGGTTTTGGGAATCAACCAGAATTTGCCCAGTCTGGTGTTCAGGGATAATAATTTTTCGGCACCTTCGAGCAAAAATGGTTTATCTGTGAAGTGGTATTTGCCAGCCACGTGTGTCGCCCCGACTCTTGAATTAAAATCTGATGGAAGTTTTTTTGATTTCGATGGTTTTGCGGCATCGATTTTCGCATGTATTTCTGATTCATCGGATTGTGAAAAAACTTTACGCGTCAATACTGGAAAAAATAGCGTGGATGTTCCCGCTTTTATAAAACTGCGGCGCGAATATTTCATAAATTTTTGTGGATGTTTTTAATTGGTCAATGATTGTGAAATCAATTCCAGAATAAATCTTCTGGTGCTTCTGCAAGCAGTTTATATTCGGGTCCCTTAAGGCGGATGATGTATTGCCAGAGTTTTTCTGGTTCTGGAGTAAAAATTAGGTCCACCGTGGCTGGGTGAGTTAACCATGCTTTTCGGCGCATCTCGTCATCCAGTTGGCCGGGACTCCAACCAGCATAGCCGGCAAAGACGCGCAGTTTTGTGGAATCTTTGATTGATTCGCCGATTTCAATAAGTTCATCCAGAGAATGTCCCACGCTTAAGTTTGGCATTATGTTTGCGTTCGGGAGGAATTCATCTGAATGCAGATAGCTTAATGCGGTTGGCTGGACTGGACCACCTAAAAAAATCGGATATTCGCTTAGAATTTCAGGCATGTTTGCAATCAGGACGTCACCCACTCTGGCTTCAGCTTTTCTGTTAAGAACTAACCCAAAGGCACCATCTGCATCATGATGGCAGATAAGAACCACCGTCCGATGAAAATAAGAACCAGCAAGTTTTCCCCCATCCAGGAGTAACTGTCCTTTTAAAGATTTAAATCCGCCAGCCATATTGTTCTTTAATAGTAATTTGCTACAAGATTGCTTAAAATACAATAAATAGTAGAATAAAGTTATGAGAAAGGTAGTGGCAATTTTATTGGTTTTTGTGGTGGTGGTCGGACTGGCAAGCGGTTGTAAATCCTCAAACGCAGGAGCGCGTGAGTTTGTGCCGGGCAAGGGCTGGGTTCCGGTCAAATAAATTTTATCCAGATTTCAACGCGTCCAGGAGCGAGCGGAGTTCATCTTCAATCTCCTCCGGGCTTGAGACTGTATTGGCAATTTCTTCCCTCAACAATTCGCCAAATCTCTTTCGCAGTCTAAACACTGCCACCTTTACAGCGCCCTCGGTCATTCCAAGTTTTTCGCCAATTTCACTGTATCCTGGTAATTTGGCTTCGCCGGTAAGAGCGGGTTCGAGCATTTTGAATAGATGTGTTTTATTGGCGTCTTCGTATTCTTTTTTTAACTTTTGGATAACCTGGTCTATTAAAGCGAGAGCCCAGTTCCTGTCGTAGAGAAGGTCGGCAGTGATATTATCCGAGGGTTCGTTTTTGTATCGGTTTTCCATGTCTTCATCGTTTAAACTGAGAATGGTAAGCCCCCCGCCCCGTTTTTGAGCATGTGCTTTGTCCCATTCATGGGAAAGGAAGTTTTTCAGAGAAGAAATGAGAAAAGACCTGAATTTGCCTTTTTTTCGGTCTGCCAGAGAAAAATAATGGCTTCGTAAGAGCCGCGAAAAAAACTCTTGCGTCAAATCCTGGGCATCGTGGGGATTGTAGCCGCGTCTTCTAACATACGAGTAAACCGGATACCAATAGGTTTTACAAAGTTTGGATAGAGCCTCCTGGGACGCAGGCGATGTTGTATCGCCAGCGGCAATCACGACGCTCCAATGAGTGGTTCGGAAGATTACTCCACCAGCAATGGTTTCAGATTTTCCGTCCGATTCTTCCATTTTTTTAATTTTACATTATTTTTGACTTTAACGCTAATCACTTTCTTTTTATTCAGTTAAATTTTGAAAAGACAATGGCAAATGGTTAAAATAAACATGATTAAGTTTATCTCGGGTTGAATGAAACGGATAAAAGCAATGTGGATTGCTGGTGAAGCAAGCGGCGATGTTTTAGCCGCCGAACTTGCCGTTGAACTTAGAAAATGTCTCGCCGAAGCCACGACAATTGGGTCTCCGTTTTCTCAACCGCTTTTTGCCCCGATTGAGCCATATTTTTTTGGCGCCGGCGGCGAGAAAATGCAATCAAATGGAATTAAGACAATTGTTGATTTTACAAAACATTCCGCTATTGGGCCTTACGATGTCATTAAGAATTTGAAGTATTATAAAGAGGCGTTTAACAGGTTGCTTGAGGTTGCCTTTAGCGAAACCCCGGATGTTATTATTTGCGTTGATTTTTCTGGATTTAACCTTCGTTTTATTTCTCGGTTGAGGAAGGAAATTAAGAAAAGATGCAGTCAATTTTTTAAATTCAATCCGTTGATTGTTCAATATATATCGCCACAGGTATGGGCATCCAGACCGTGGAGGGTTAAGAAGATAGCTGAAAATTTTGACTTATTGTTGTCAATTTTTCCGTTTGAAAAAGAGTGGTATAAAAAGAGGGCGCCGAATTTAAGGGTGGAGTTTGTCGGACATCCATTGCTTGACCGATATGACAAGAATCGTGTATTAAACAGCCATGCTTCAAGTGAGATTCGTGTTGTCTTGTTGCCTGGAAGTCGCGTGGGTGAATTAAAACGTCATGTTCCTGTAATGGATATGGCGGCAAGACTTATAAGAGAGTCAATCCCTGATGTTCAATTTTCAATGGTTTTACCGAATGACGAATTAAAAAGCCTTGCCGCGCAGTTAATAAGCGAAGGCGCAAAAATCTGTTTAAGCGCCGGGAATCTTCAGGATGCGCTTGCAAAGGCGACTCTTGCAATCGCTTCGACTGGAACCGTTACTATGGAATGCGCGTATTTTCGGGTGCCAACGGTTGCGATTTATAAAACTTCAACTCTCACATATTTAATAGGAAAAAAAATAGTAACAGTTAAACACCTTGCAATGCCTAATATTATCGCAGGCGAGGAGGTTTATCCTGAATTTATTCAAAGCGCGGCAACTGCAGAAAATATTGCTGGCGCCGCAACGAGAATAATTAATGATAAAGAACAGATAAATGCTATAAAATCTAAACTCGATAATGTAATAAGCATGCTGGGGGAACCCGCAAGCACAAGAAGGTCTGCTAAAATAATTTCAGAATTGTTGATTTCAAGAATGCCATTGGTATGGCAAACATAAAATTTAACGCGAGACTATGAGAAAACTGGTAAAATATCTTGTAAATTCAGAAAAACCGATAAGCGATGTTCTGGTTAAGGGATGGATAAGAACCAGACGCGATTCCAAAGGGTTTTCGTTTATTGAAATCAATGACGGGTCGTGTTTGACGAATTTGCAGGTTGTTGTGGAAGCAACAGCAGAAGGTTTTAGCGAAATTTCAAAATTTACGACTGGTTCATCGGTGGAAATTCGGGGAGAACTCGTGGAGTCGCCCGCCAGCGGGCAAAAATGGGAATTGCGGGCAAGGAAAATAAATTTAATCGGGCATGCGGATTCAACATATCCGCTCCAGAAGAAGGGGCATTCTCTTGAGTTTTTGCGGACGATAGCGCATTTGAGACCACGTTCGAATCTGTTCGGAGCAATTTTTAGAACACGGAGCCGAATGTCTTTTGCCGTGCATAAGTTCTTTCAGGAACGTGATTTCGTATACGTTCACACGCCGATAATAACGGCAAGCGATTGCGAAGGTGCTGGCGAAATGTTCAGAGTTACCACATTAAAGGGCAATATTGATGAGAAACGGGAGGCGGATTTTTTTGGCAAGCCCACTTACCTGACAGTGAGCGGACAACTCGAAGGCGAAACTTTTGCCTGCGCCCTTTCTAATATTTACACATTTGGTCCCACTTTCAGGGCTGAAAACTCAAATACTGCCCGTCATGCCGCTGAATTCTGGATGATTGAGCCAGAGATGGCGTTTTGCGATTTGAATGGCGACATGGATGTTGCTGAAGAGTTTATAAAAGAAATGGCAAGATATATGCTCGAAAACAGCGGCGACGACCTTCAGATTTTCGAAAAATTTGTGGATAAATCGCTACGGGACAGACTTAATTTTGTAATACAGAGGCAATTCGTGAGAATCGAATACACGGAGGCATTAAAAATTTTGAAAGAATCAGGAAAGAAATTTGAATTTCCTGTTGAATATGGAGTCAACTTGCAATCCGAACATGAGCGATATCTTACCGAAGAACATTTTAAATCGCCGGTTACAGTCTACAATTATCCGCGCGAAATCAAACCTTTTTACATGAGGTTAAACGAAGACGGCAAGACGGTTGCCGCAATGGATTTGCTTGTTCCCGGGATTGGAGAGGTTATTGGCGGTTCGCAAAGGGAGGAACGTCTTGATTATTTGTATGAAAACATGAAATTCCACAAGTTGTCTCCGCAAGATTATTGGTGGTATGTGGATTTGAGAAAATACGGTACTGTGCCGCACGCGGGATTCGGCGTTGGTTTTGAAAGGTTGTTGATGTTCCTTACCGGAGTTCAAAATATACGTGACGTAATCCCGTATCCAAGAACACCAGGCAACGCGGAGTTTTAAAAATTTATCTATCACAGGATTCTCTTTGCCATAATGTGAGTGGAAGATTTCAATCCTTCCATATTTGTGTTTGTATTCTGCAGACTTGAATTGTTGGGGCTTTTGTAGTCGAATAAGCATTTAATGCAGGACACAATTGAACCACAAAACAATCTGGCTTTTAACGGCACAAAAACTGTAGAGCCAGCACGATTGCGCGATGTTTCTCCGTATCAGTGGCGGGCAGGGATTGCAGCATGGTTGGGATGGCTTTTTGACGGACTGGACATGCATCTTTACACGCTTGTGGCGGCACCGTTTGTAATGCAATTGGTAAACGCGGCTTCGACAAGCGATTCAATTGTTAAAGAAAAAAGTTCATGGATTCAGGCGGCGTTTCTTGTGGGATGGGCGATTGGCGGCGGATTTTTTGGAAGGATTGGCGACGTTGTTGGTAGAAGCAAAGCGCTGGCATTAACGATACTAACTTACGCCTGTTTTACAGGGCTCTCGAGCGTTGCGCAAACATGGTGGCAACTTCTTATTTTCAGATTCATTGCGGCGCTTGGAATTGGGGGCGAATGGGCGGTGGGCGCATCTTTGCTTGCCGAAACCTGGCCCAAGAAATGGAGTCCATGGATTGCCGCTGTCCTTCAAACAGGGGTAAATATCGGGATTTTGTTTGCGTGTCTGACGGTTTTTTTAATGGCAGGGATGAATCCTCGTTACGTATTTCTTGTTGGTGTTTTACCGGCGTTCATAGTTTATTGGATAAGAAAGAAGGTTCCTGAACCAGTTGAGTGGCAAAAGGCAATGGAAAAATCCAACAGAAAAAATCCGCCGTTCACAGACCTGTTTCACGGCAATATCAGGAAAATAACACTGCTTTCTTTAATCGTCTGCGCATGTTCGCTTACAGCATGGTGGGCATTTTTATTCTGGAATCATCAGCATTTGCGTAATCTGGCACTTGACGCAGGCTGGGATGTTAAAACAAGAGAAAGGCTTGTCAGCGCCGCATTTTTCCTTGTGATAGGCGTTTCCATATTCGGAAATTTTTTTGCTGGATTTCTTGCAAAGTTATTTGGTTATAAGCGAGCTATCGCAATTATGTTGATTGGTTTTTTTGCGGCAATGTCTGGCACTTATATTAAAGAACGAACCCATATAGAACTGCTTTACTGGATTCCTGCAATAGGTTTTTTCAGCGGCGTGTTTGGATTGTTCACAATGTATTTGCCGCCGTTGTTTCCAACGCTTTTAAGGACAAGCGGCGCCGGGTTTTGTTTTAACATCGGAAGAATATCCGCCGCGTTTGGGACAGTGTTTTTTGGACTGTTTTCGCAGGTTGGAAATTTCAGACACGCGCTTTTATACGCATCGTTTCTTTTTATCCCATCTGTTATTGCCGCCCTGTTTCTTCCTGAACACAGGGACACAACTGAATAAATCTTGTTTTAAGTTTTAAAAAAGACCTTTTCCTTTTTAATCATTCGGCGAACCTGATAACTGGCGAGCAGAGGGTCAAAACGGGCAAGCAACCAGTATGACAATTTTTCTTTTAATTTCTGGAAAAGTCCGCGGGAATTCTGCCATTTTTGCGGGTCAATTTGTATGGAATTTTTAAGGTCCGAATTAAAAATTGCGCGGGCTTCAGCCGCCAAAGCATGGTCTTGAACTCTCAGAACAGCCTCGTAGTTGATTTGAAGGCTACGGTTGTCAAGGTTGGCTGAGCCAATGTAGACGATGTTATCAATAATCATCAGTTTAGCATGAAGTATTTGCGGTTGGTATTCGAAGATTTGAATACCGCGCCTCATCAAACGGGAATACAGGCTTTGAGCGGCAAGTTTGGCGACCTGGACATCAGTTTTTCCCGCAAGAAGCAACTTTACTATTCCACCACGGTTTATGACTTTGCCAAGTTCCCGCCGAATTCGCCAGTTGGGTAGGAAATATGCTGTCTCGATTTTTACGTTTTGAGCGCGCCGCAAGTCGTTGAGAATCCAGCGTTTAAGCATGTTGCCGCCTTTGCCAGGTCCGCTGAGAATCAATGTAGAGTGCAGATGCGCAATTGTTCTTCTGGATTTTGTTGTCCTGAATCTTGTAAACGGCGGATGCTGGAGGTCTGCTCTTTCAAACATTTCATCAAATCCCTTCGCGAGTTCTGCGGCTATTTTTCCGTGTATTTCGACACCATGGTCGCACCAGCCGCGGTTCACTCCGTCTCCGTCGTATTCAGGGGCGATGTTAAATCCGCCCAAAAAGGCAACTTTTTCGTCGCAAACAAGGATTTTGCGATGGTCTCTGAAAACGAAACGGGAAAACCCGAGCGGGTTGAACCGCCGCACATTCCCGCCCGCTTCTCTTAGAGTGTTCCAGAAACTATCATGGAGTTCCACGGAACCAAAATCGTCAATGAGAACGTAAACTTTTACCCCCCTTTTTGAGGCTGAGATTAATTCATTTCGGAATTTTTCTCCAATACCTTCCCCCTTGTAAATATAGGTTTCGAGTCTTATATCCTTCTTTGCCGCGCCGATAGCAGAAAGCATCGCCTTGAAGGCTTCTTCCCCATTTTTCAATAAGCGATGTTCTGTTGTGATATTTTGCGCGCTAAACATTTCAGCGGTCTATATGATTAATTTAAACTTAAACCGCCTCAGAGTTAAGAAATTTTTAATAATTTAATAGAGAAACTCCGGACTGATACGAGATTAACGAATCAATCCGGAGTTTGAATATTCTAAAGAGATGTCTGTTCTTCTGCGCTATGGATTGCTGAAACGATTGTTATTCAGCCTTGCCATTTTCTTTTTTATCCTCTGCGGTCATTTCTTTTTCTTTGACCAGCATGGCGCTCTTGCCGAGTCGTTTGCGCAGATATGTTAACTTAGCCCTTCGGACCTGTCCACGTCTTTCGACCTCGATTTTTTCAATGCGTGGGGAGTGAATCGGAAAAACACGTTCTACGCCTTCGCCGTAACTTATGCGTCTTACGGTAAAGGTTTCATTTATTCCCCTGCCCCTGCGGGCGATGACAATCCCACTAAATATCTGGATTCTCTGCTTGTCGCCTTCTATAACTTTTGTGTGGACTCTAACAGAGTCGCCGACTGCGAAATCTAACTTTTCTTTTCGCAGGTGCGCCGATTCAATTTTATCTTTCAACGTCTGATTCATAAATTGTTTAATTGCTAACTATTTGTTTTTGTCTTTTATAGAGTCTGTATATTTTTTATACAGGTCCGGACGTTTTTCCATTGTCCGTTTTAAAGATTGTTCGTGGCGCCATTTTGCTATTTCGGCATGGTGCCCCGATAATAAGATTTCTGGCACCTTCCAGCCGCGAAATTCAGCAGGTCTTGTGTAATGCGGGTATTCAAGGAGCCCGAAGGAGTGTGATTCTTCTTTTGCGCTCTGGCAATCCCCCAGGGCGCCGGGCAAGAGTCGTGTTACCGCATCAATCAAGACCATTGCTGGCAAAACGCCATTTGTCAAAACGTAATCGCCAATGGAGATTTCATCGTTGGCAAGGTGTTCCGATACACGTTCATCAACACCTTCGTAGCCGCCGCAAATCAGGACCAGATGTTCTTTCTGAGCCAGTTCAGAGGCAATCTGTTGGTTAAACAACCGTCCACTTGCAGACAATAGGATTACGTATTTGTCCTGGCTTTCAATACTTTCAACAGCGTCAAAGATCGGTTCCGGCTTCATTACCATGCCGGGACCACCCCCAAAAGGGCGGTCATCAACAGTTTTATGTTTATCGTGAGTAAAATCTCTTAAATTTATAACTCTTAAGTCCAAAAGCCCTGCGTCGCGGGCTCTGCGGATTATGCTTTCATCAACCGGACCCGTAAACATTGACGGGAATATTGTAATTACATCTATCCGCATTCAATGGCGTCATCTGCAACGAATGCAAACTAACTTGTTGGCTCGTTCACAACTTCAATAAGGCAACGCATGCCTTTTTTGGCGCTTGCCGCCTGAACCAAAGACCGCATTGCGTTTATCATGACTCCGCCTTTGCCAATTATTTTGCCTACGTCGTCAGGATGCAATTTAAGTTGATAAACCGTTGCTTCCCCCTTTTCTGTCTGTGTAATTGAGACATCTTCCGGGTGGTCAACAACTGATTTAACAACGTATTCGATAAACGCCTGCATTGGGTTATCGGTTATTTTTCAATAACTGTGGTTGCTGCCGCTTTACGCGCTTTTTTAATGAAACTCATTACGGTTTCACTTGGCTGAGCACCGCTTTTTAGCCAGTATTCGGCACGCTCAATATCAAGATGGTAGTTGTCTTCCTTTTTCAAAGGAAGATACCAACCAATCTCTTCAATGCATTTGCCATCGCGCGGACTGCGGCTATCAGCCACTACAATTCTATATGCAGGCTGATTTTTTGCGCCTGTCCGTTTTAATCTTATCTTTACAGCCATATCTCAAATTTCTTTAGTATAAATTAATCTTTTTATTATCCTATATTTTAAAAAGAAGTCAAAAATTATATAATCATTTTAAATTTTGCAAGCATCTTTTTTAAAAGACCGCTTAAATTCAATCTGTTTTTTATAATATATGATGGCGCAAATATTTTCAACTGGGTCTTTTTTACGATGTGCAAGGTTTGATTTTTTGAGTTTCTATAAAAATATGGTTTTTTAAGCCTGTGTTTTGCTTAAGAGGTAGTTTTCGACTTCAGAGAGCACCGTGGTATCGCCAATGTCGAACCATTTGCCGTGTATTTCGTATGTATAAACGGGGGTTTTTTTATATAACCACTGGATAAAACGCCCTGGCTGGTCTTTGTTTTGTTTTTCGTCAAGATATTGTTTGAACATTGGTAATATATGTGTGGGGTAGTAATACAGGGCAATTCCAATACGCGAACTTGATGGATTTGTCGGTTTTTCCGTAAATTCTAAGAGTTTGCCGTCTGCATCAACAACAACGGAGCTGTATTTATGAACATCTTTTAATGAACCGAGTTCATAGATGCCAAGTATCGGCGTATTTTTTGTCTGCGCCTGGCGAACTAATTCATTAATTGGTTCGGTCAATAAATTGTCGCCCGCCACGATTATCATACCATCGGATATGTTTTTATGGTCTATCACATATTGAATATCCCCTATTGCACCTAATTTATTCGAATCGTCGGTTGAACCATCATTCACAAGTTCTATGGCTTTTCCGCAGGGGATATTTTTGATTGTGTTCAACCAATTCTCAAAGTCGGCGTAAAATTTCTGGTTTACAACAATGTATATTTTAGAAATTTCTTTCAGGGGCAGTAATTTTTCAATGACGTAATCAATCATCGGTTTTCCGCCCACCTCAAGCAAACATTTGGATTTTGTCAGAGTGATTGGATACAGTCGCGTTGCATAACCGGCGGCGAGTATTAAACCGACCATTTTTTACCTCCTTTAATTTGACTTCTCTTTATTTGAGTTGTTGTGGTTATTATTATTTATCATCTCAAACAATTCTGGCGCAACAGCATACGCGTATTCCTGACATTTAAGGAGAACATCAGCGGCGGATTCTGACTCCAGCGCAAATTGGGCGAGGGCTTTTGCTTCTGAAAATTTTATTCTTCTGATAATGTATTTTACATGGGGAATTATTGCCGGCGCCACGCTGAGTTCATCTATTTCGAGTCCGATTAATAGCGGGACAAGCGAGGGTTCCGCCGCCATCTCGCCGCAGACGCCGACCCAAATATTACGACGATGACCGGAGTCTACAGTCATCTTTATCATCTTCAATATTGACGGGTTTGTCGGTTGGTAAAGGTATGCGACTTTTTCGTTCAAGCGGTCAACCGCCATGGTGTACTGAATTAAATCGTTTGTGCCGATGGAGAAGAATTTAACATGTCTGGCAATAAATTCAGATGAAAGCACGGCGGATGGGATTTCAATCATAACGCCTATCTGGAGGTTTTCATCAAAAGACGCCCCTTCGGCTCGCAGTTCCTGTTTGCATTCTTCCACCATTTTGTTTGCCTGAAAGACTTCTTCCAGACTGCTAATCATGGGGTACATCATTCGGATGTTCCCTGCTGCGCTTGCTCTAAGTATTGCTCGCAGTTGTGTTTTAAAAATGTCCTGTCGGTGCAAACAGAATCTTATGGCGCGCCATCCGAGGAATGAATTAATCTCTGGTGTGCGGTCTCCGGACATGAATTTATCTCCACCAAGGTCAAGCGTTCGGATAATGACCGGGTTTGGTTTCAATGTTTCCGCTACTTCTGAATATGCAGAGTATTGTTCCTCTTCTGTTGGTATCCCATGTTTATTCAGAAATAAATATTCTGTTCTGAAAAGCCCCACACCTTCGCCGCCGTAGTTTATGACGTCTGCGGCTTCATCCGCTCTTTCAATATTGGCGAATAGCGAAATGCGTCTGCCATCGAGTGTAATTGCGACTTGTTGTTTTAAATCTGTTAATTTTTCTTCAAGATGCGCCCTTTTCTTGATCAGTTTACCGTAGCTGAAGAGAGCATTGTCTGTGGGGTTAATAATCAGCAATCCTTTAAAGCCGTCCAGCAATGCATATTGACCGCTGACAAGGGTTCGGCTTGCGTTTCGCAGTCCGACAACAGCCGGTATCTTGAGGGAGCGGGCGAGAATGGCGGTGTGGCTTGTTTTGCTTCCAACATCTGTAGCAAAGCCGAGCACTTTTGTTTTATCAAGCATTGCAGTTGTAGACGGGGCTAAATCCTGGCTGATTATGATGCACGGTTCAGTTAAATTGGATAATGCGGTTTCAGTTTCTCTGCCAAGAAGGTTATTGATAACACGGTTTGTTACATCGCTAAGGTCAGAAACGCGTTCCTTTAACAATTCATCTTCCACCGCACTCAAAGCCTTTATGTATTTTTCCGCCGCTTCCTGAAATGCGTATTCGGCACAAAAATTGTTTTCTTCAATGCCCTGCGTAACTTCTTCAATAAGAAGGGGGTCTTCGAGCATTAAAATATGGGCGTCAAAAATGCTGGCATCGGAGTTACCCATTTCTTGACGCACTTTTTCCTGCATCTGAGATATTTGATTCCTTGTCTTTATCAACGCTTTTTGAAGACGACGCAATTCGCTTGCTGAATCTGAGGGTGCAATCTTTTTGCACTCTATCTTTTGTTGTACTTTACCAATGACAAGGATTTTTCCCTGACAAACCCCAGCCGAAACCGGTATGCCTTCTAAAACTATTTCGCCTAATGCCGCATGAACTGACATGATATTTTATTAAAAATTCAATTTAAAATATTGCAAAAAGCATTCGTTGTGCAAGTCATTAATGACAATTACCTACACAATTGCATGTTTTTCGCCTATTTTCCCTACGGTCGAACAGTTTATCATATTATTAAAAAATTTACTTTTAAAAAACTAATTTTGCTTTTTCATCTGGTTTATATATGCTTATAATCAAAATCAAACCAGAATAAAATTTATGAAAAGGAATAATTTTTGCCACAGGTGTCCAATTCATAGTATTTCGCGTAGAAACTTTATTTATAGTTCCGCCGCAGTTGGAGTCGGTTTGCTGTTGAACGAATTTTCATCCTTCAGTGCAGAAAAACCAAAACGAAAATTGAGAATTATTTACTCTATCCACTCTCCTAAACAGCAAGGTCCAGACTGGCCTAACAAGGGGTTTAATTTTGAACCCGTGATGGAAAAAACGAATCAGGAATTGGCAAAAAAATTTAAACATTTTGAGTTTTTGTATTCTACAGCCAATGGGCCAGAGCAGGCGGATAAAATAATAGAACAGGATAAACTCCAGAATATTGATGGCTACATAGTTTTCCAGATGAACTGCTGGAATCGCGTAGTTCAATCGGTGGCAAAAACAGGCAAGCCTGTGCTTTACGTGGATTTTAAATACGGCGGTAGCGGCGGTTTTCTAACTTATACAGCAACTTTTATCAGGGAAAATGCAAAAAATGTGGGTTTTTTGAGTTCATCCCGTAGTTCAGATTTAATTGAGGCTGTAAAGTGCTTTGAAAGGATTGAATCACAGAGCGACGTGATTAAATTTGCGGATTATATTGCCGAAATCCGCAGGCAGAACACGCCGAAGGCTTCGCGATTATCGTTCAAAACTGACGCTCTGGACACCATCTCCCTGGATGACTGGGTCAAACAGATAAAAGAATCCAGGATTCTTGCGGTGAGAGGGCAGCAATCCGGTCCTGCCGGAGAAATGATGGGAATGAAAGTTATTCATGTTCCGTTTGCTGAAATTAACGAAGCATGGAAAAACGCGGATAAGGAGAAGTCCAGAGCAGTGGCGATGCAGTGGAGGAAAAACGCCGCGAAGGTCGAAGATGTGAACGATGAGGTATTGTTACAATCCGCTGCCATGTATGTTGCTCAAAAAGATGTGATGAAGAAATACGGCGCTGTGGCAATTACAATTAATTGTTTGGGCGGTTTTTACGGCGGGCATATTCATGCTTATCCGTGTCTTGGATTCCATCAGCTGTTAAATGAAGGACTGGTTGGCGGTTGCGAGTGTGACGTACGTTCGGCGGCTGTAATGACGGCGTTTGGAATGCTGACAAAAGGGAGACCTGGATTCATTTCGGACCCTGTAATTGACACTTCAAAGAGACAGATAATTTACGCCCATTGTGTTGCATCGAACTATCCTTTTGGACCAAAGGAAAAACCATATCCTTATCAGATTTTGACGCATTCGGAGGACAGACAAGGGGCGTCCGTAAGGGCGATTCTTCCCACAGGCTATCTTACCACCACGCTGGAAATTCATCCCGATAAAAAGGAAATCCTTCTCCATCAGGCGAAGGCGGTGGGAAATGACCCGGACGACCGCGCGTGCAGGACGAAACTTGTCGGAGAACCACTCGGAGACATAGAAAAGTTGTTTACCATGTGGGACCAATGGGGTTGGCACAGGGTAACCTTCTATGGCGACTTAAAGAAACATGCTTACGCGCTGGCGGACGCCATGGGCTGGAAAGTCGTTGAAGAGGCATAGAAAAAATCTCTGGTTTTATAGAATAATTTATTAATTTTTAAATCCTCAATGGCGATAGCGGCGGTTATTGGTTCTTTTTTATCTTTTTTTCCAGGCGGCGTTTGAATCTTTCAATGTTTATAATTGCTCGCTTGTGGGTTCCCAGCGCAATTTGTTCAGACTCGTCCCATGCCTCAATCTGGAAGTTAACAAATACGCCGTCAACAAAAATGACTTTTGCGGAGCATTTGACCTTTTGTCCGGGAGGAGTTGGGGCTAAATGGCGAATTTCCAATTCCACGCCGACGGATGACTCGCTTTCATCCAGCAGAGGTTGGAGTGTCAACCGTGCCGTCTGTTCAAGGTAACTAATCAATGATGGCGTCGAAAGAACGGGCGGCATCTTGCCTTTATCGAAAGTTATTAAATCGGCGCCGCCAGCGGTAAATTCAAGCGAGCCAGTTAAGCCAACTCTTGGTTGTTCTTTCATTTTGTATTATTTTTGGGGAACCGAAATTGCTTCTTGTTTTTTTACTTCTTGCATTACCTCTGCAATATCTTTTGCAAACTCGTCGACATCCCCTTCTGTGGTGTCCCACGAGCACATAAAGCGGCATCCGCCCCTCCCGATAAAGGTGTAGAAATGCCATCCACGAGCATGAAGGGCTTCAATTATTTCTGCAGGCAATTCCACAAAAACAGAGTTCGCCTGACGCGGGAACAGGATTTTAATTCCTGGAATTTGACGCAATTTTGATTCCAGCAGTTCAGCCATTTTATTTGCTTGCGCGGCATGCCTTAGCCACGCACCGCCTTTGAGCATGCCGACCCACTGCGCGGCAAGGAAACGCATCTTTGAGCATAACTGCCCCGCCTGTTTGCACCGATAGTCGAACTCGTAAGCCAATTCCTGGTTAAAGAAAACAACAGCCTCGCCAACCGCCATGCCATTTTTTGTTCCACCAAAACAAAGTACGTCCACGCCAGCCTGCCATGTGATTTCTTTCGGAGACACCCCCAGGGAAGCAACGGCGTTTGCGAATCTTGCGCCATCCATGTGCAGTTTTAATCCGAGCGATTTTGTTTTTGCCCAGATTGCTTTCAGTTCATCTGGCGTGTAGACTGTACCAACTTCTGTGGCTTGTGTAACGCTCACAACGCGCGGCTTAGGATAGTGGATATCTGAACGTTTTGTGACCATCCGTTCGATGCCGGCAGGGTCAATTTTTCCGTTTTCGCCTGGAATGAGCAGAACTTTTGTGCCGTTTGAGAAAAACTCAGGGGCGCCACATTCGTCTGTCTCGATATGCGAAATTTCGTGGCAAAGTATGCTGTGATATGAATGACAGCATGAAGCCAGAGAGAGTGAATTAGCCGCTGTACCGTTGAAGACAAAGAAAACCTCGCAATTCGTCTCGAAGACCTCACGAATCATGTCCGCCGCCCGGGCAGTCCATATATCATCTCCATAACTTTGTTCATGACCATGGTTTGCTTCCTGCAACGCTTCCCACGCTTCAGGACAAATCCCCGCATAATTATCACTGGCAAACTGCCTTATCCTGCGTTTTGCAACATTAATTTCCATATTCTTAACTATAAGAGGATTAAGAAAATATTCAATTTTTAAACGCGTTTCGCAAAATCAATAATCGAAATACAACTTAAAGCAACTGCGGAACGCTAATCATGCAGAATCGCCTTTCAGAGAGGGCGGTGTTTGTAAGTTCAATAACACGGGTGAGTGGCATGGAAGGGATATATCCATTAGTTTTTACTACATTTCAGGAAAAGTTTGCCGATATTGTACAGGGCAGGCGCGATGTTCTTTTTAGAAATCTAATATATGGAAATATTGCTTAAATTTAGACAGGAAAAACCTGTTAAATTTATTTGGAATTATTTTTAAAAAGTTTGACTTGATGCAAAATAATTGGATAAAATTTCATAGAATTATATGGCCAGACTTGTCATATTAAGCGAAGGCATGACAGGACGAATCTACGAGCTTAAGGCGGAGAAGACCACCGTTGGGCGAGTAGAGGATAACGCCTTCCAGATTCCTGAGCCATCCGTTTCGAGCCATCACTGCGAAATTTACCTGAAAGGTGACGAGGTTCTGGTCAAGGATTTGAATTCCACAAACGGCACTTTTATTGACGGGATTCAGATTAACGAAGGGGTTTTGAAGCCTGGACAAATTCTGCGTCTGGGGCAGGTGCTCTTGAGGCTGGAGTCTGACGCGCCCACGGCAAAAACCAAACAGGCTTTGAGTCAAACCACGGCTGTTGTTTCACAGGGTATTTCGCTCACTGACCTGGAAAAAGGTTCAGGAAAACCTGTAAAGTTCGAGTCTACAACCCAATTTGTCAAAAAATCGAGCAAGATTAATAAAATTTTCATTATTGTTGGTATCATACTCGCAATTATCGTGATTGGTTTATTGATTTATGTGTTGCAAAAAAGCGGCGACATTGGAACGGCTCAATAAAGTATTTTTTCCTGCAGGCAATATTCAATCAAGATTTTTTAGAATTTATCTGAACTCATCTTTTCTGCGCTCAAGATTCAGTTCTATATCTTAAAACAAATTTTAATAAAAAATAATGGCAGTTCAAAATTACGCTTGGCAAAGAAATAAATTGTAAAATAATTTATTTGATGTTTAGAAAAGTTTTAAAATCCCTTTTGATAATTGTTTTAATTTTTCTGCATCTCTCTTTGCTGGGAGCTGACGACTTGATTGACTTAACCGAACTGATGAAAGAAGGGGAAAAGTTTATAAACGAGAATTTTGATGAGTCGTTTTTAGAAAATTTAGATTTAACAGAAAGGACCAGGGTTGAAGCATTGTTCAAGAGAATTCAGGAGACTTTTCATGGGGAATATGTTGTTGACGTTGCAGGTCTAAAGGAAGCCGCAAAATTGGCATTGCCTGTTCTTGAATCTTACGAAGAAACCGAACCATTTGCAGTGTGGCTGAGAGCAAGGATGGATTATTTTGAAGTGGCGAATGAGCTGAAAATAATTGTTCCGCCGCCGGAAACAAAACCTGGTGAACCGCCAAAGCCGCCTCTCAATCCGGCGCCGGAAATTCAGAGAAAAGTGTGGCAGAAACAAGTTGAAAAAACACCGGTTCCAGAAAAAGCTCGGACGTATGTGGAAAAACTTAAACCAGTATTTGCGGCTGAAAGGGTGCCATCCCAACTTGTCTGGGTAGCGGAAGTGGAATCGGGGTTTAATCCGCAGGCAAGGAGTCCAGTGGGAGCAGTTGGTTTGTTTCAATTAATGCCCGAGACGGCAAAGAGGTTTGGATTGTCGTTGTTGCCATTTGATGAGCGGAAGAATCCGGAGAAATCGGCGGCTGCAGCGGCGCGGTATTTGCGGATTTTATATGGAAAATTTAATGACTGGCGGCTTGCGCTTGCGGCGTATAACACTGGCGAGGGCAGAGTCCAGAGATTGCGTCAAAGCACGGGCGGAAAGAGTTTTGACGCTATCGCCACAAAACTGCCCGCAGAAACTCAAATGTATGTTCCGCGCATTGAAGCGGTTTTGTTGAAGCGGGAGGGTATTAAATTGTCGGAATTGACTGGAATAAAATAATTTTTGAATTATTTAAAATTTACAAAATTTCCCCTCTCAAATTATCATCTAATTTCAATAACCTATGAACGAAAATTCCAGAAGGCAATTAGGGCTTGTTACGGCGACTGCCATTGTAATAGCCAATATGATAGGAACGGGCGTGTTTACAACAAGCGGATTTTTGTTAAAGGATTTGCAATCTCCGTGGCGGGTACTTGCGGTGTGGTTGGTTGGTGGTGTGATGGCAGCTCTTGGGGCGATGTGTTACGGGGCGTTGTCCAAAAAGATTCCTGAATCCGGGGGCGAATATATTTTTCTATCAAGAACATTGCATCCAGCGGCGGGGTATGTTGCCGGGTGGGTTTGTTTGCTCGTTGGGTTTTCCGCACCGCTTGCGGCGGCGGCATACGCGTTTGGTGAATACGCGAAGCCCTGGTTGCATGATGTTTCGCCCCAAATGGCGGGAACAATAATTTTGTTGCTATTCGCCATCATCCACAGCATTGATGTTCGCGGCGGGGCATGGATACAGAATTTCGCTGTTGCATTAAAAGTGCTGATTATCGGCGGTTTTGTTATGTCCGCATTTGGAAACCTTACCCCGCCGTCGCAAACAACACCGCCGGGCGATTTTCCATGGTCATTATTTGGCGTCTCGCTAATCTGGGTATCGTTCAGTTATTCTGGCTGGAACGCGGCGATTTACATTGCCGGGGAAATTAAGAATCCGGAAAAAAATCTTCCATTATCTCTACTCCTGGGCACAGGGGTTGTCATGCTTGCGTACATTCTGCTGAACGCGGTATTCGTGTTTTCGGCACCGGTGGAGAAGCTCGCAGGACAACTCGAAATCGGGAGAATTGCGGCGGCTTCGCTTGGCGGCGAGGGATGGGCAAACGTTGTTTCGGCGATTGTTGCGCTTGTTCTTATAAGTTCAGTAAGTTCAATGGTCATGGCTGGACCACGCGTCTACGCGCAAATGGCAAACGATGGTTATCTGCCAACTATATTCAGACAACAGAGCGGTCCGCCAAGGATGGCAATTGCGTTTCAGTTCACCCTCGCCGTTGTTATGCTCTGGGGCGCAGCGTTCGACAGCCTTTTGACATACATTGGATTCACGCTGGGACTGAGCACAGCTGCCACCGTACTCGGACTTATAAAGATTAAGCTAAAAGAAGGCGAAAAGTTGAAGGTCCCTGGCTGGCCTGTTATTCCTGCTGTGTTTATCGCCGCGGTGATTGCCATGACATGTTTCAGCGTTCTGCGAAGACCATCGGAAAGTTTGTATGGATTCTTGACTATTGGCGTTGGTTTAGTTTTCTACATGTTCTCTAGCAATAATGCAAAAAATTCAACGGCAAATACACAGAAATAAAAATACCGTCGGTAATTGCTTATTTCTTACTCGGTTCACCAAATTGTTGTTTGATGAACTCGAATGTCCCTTTTCCATTGATTGTGTGAGGACCAACAAACCACTCGATAGCAGTTTTCTCTGGAATTTTAAGAATTGCTGAATAGAGGCGGCGCACCTTCGCGTATTCGTATGCCACAGTTTCATCAGGGGCAACGTTGTCGAAATGTCCGCGCTCGACCATGAACGGACGCGGGGCAATTAAAGCCGCCATTTCAGCATAGTTGAATGTGTTGCCCAGATTAAATTCAAAAATTTCGTATTCGCCCATCCAAACGTAACTGTATGGGCTAACAGTCGAAGCGTTTTTCCATACCCACTCGTTGAAATCCGCAGAACATATCGAAAATTTGTAGTCTGTTAAAATTGCGGGGACGCGGATTGCCGTTTTGCCGCCGTAACTTAATCCGTAGAAACCGATTTTTTCGCCATCAACAAAAGGCAGCGTTTTAAGCCAGTTGATAATTTGCTGGTGCTGTGGAGTAATGATTGAGAATAAAGTCTTTCCGAGCGGATTTGCCTTTCTCTGCAGGGTTCGAAAACGATGCCCAAAAATATACGGATTCTGCGGCGCAAAAACCACATAACCAAGTTCGGCAAGTTTGGCGGAAAAATCGTGATATGCCCTGTGGTCGCCTGTAATTGTCTCTTGCGGTCTACCTTCAAGACCGTGCTGACAAACAACTACAGGACGCTTTTCGCCAGTTTTAATATTTGTTGGAACCAATAGAATGCCGCAGGCAATAACATCCGGGAAAACATCAAGGACGATTTCATAGCCAAGCCATGCGGCATTGGAATAGGATAACCGACTGCGCGGATTGGGTTCAAGCAGTGGCTGTTCAAACCAACCAATGATTTTATCGCGAAAAAAACGGCGGTGTTTTTCGATAGACTTTGAATATGCCTCAAGAGAGGAATAATCGAGACTTTTCCAGAATGCCTCTCTTTCAAAACTGCACGTGTTCAATATCTGTTGTGTATGCTCATCGAGTTCTTTGAAGAGCCTCGCTTGTCGCGCCTTTGCATCCGGAATGTAACGAATTTCTAACTGAGAGTTGTCAACTTCGAGGTTAATATTGACGCCGAGTGTATGGACAAACAACGCCAGCGTTTCGCTGGCAATTATCTTCGGGCTGTTTCCAGGGGGAATAATCATATCTATCCAATCTGAACCGAGCGGCTTTACAAGGTTCATCGCGCGTTCAATTTCACCCTGGACTGATTCCATTGATGGAGCGACAAGTCTTCCTGGAGCCCCGCCCTTTTCTCCTTTGAGGTTCACATTAGGATACGGAGAATGCTCAATAACAAGTTTGCGCGGAGCAACCATCGAGGCGAGTTCAGCTCCGCCGAATTGTTCAAGAAAGCCGAACAGGTTACGGTCCAATGGTTCCTGCCAGATTTGCAATCTGTCGTCAAACGCGCCAGACACACAGAGAGATTTAATCCTTGTATCCAGCGCGGCGGCAAAGAGGGCTATCAAACCGCCATCGCCATAACCAACAACACCAATCGGGATGTCTGATTTTGAATTTTGCGAAATCCAATCAACCAACGCCAGAACCTTTTGAACCTCGTAACCGAACAGGGTTCGTCCGAGTTCGAACGCGGGTCTGTGAATAAATTCCCTTGCAGGAAAGTATGCCCTGCCCTTGTGAGGTCCCATGCTTCGGTCAATAAGGGTCAGAATAAAAACGCGGCATCCGCTACTGGCAAGATTGCGTGCATATGGCGAAATGTTGCTGGCATTGGTAACAATGCCGCAGAGTTCTTCGGGCAGGTTGTCAGAATCGGGGATGGCGATTATCTCTGCCTTCGGCGGCGCATCTGCTGTGGGAGAAAGCAACAAACCTTCGCCATGAACGTTTCCAAAAGCGCTCCATCTTATTTGCTGGATGATAAAATTCTTGCCTGACGCGATAATCGGCTGTTTGTCCAGTTCAAAGAAAGTTTCAATAATAATATTCGTTGGACGCGCATCGAGCAATCCGAGTATGCGGGCAAGGACATCACGGTTTTGTTGAATGGACTTGTTATATTTCTCAATTGATGAAAAATCCCTGTTCCAGTATTTTTTGCGTTCGTCAATGGATTTCATTGTCTCCATTAAAAGAAATTTATCAATACCCACAACCATGTTTGAGGCAATGTCGCCTGCAAAAACCAATGGTTTCGTATTGAGAAAAGCTTGAGGAAAAGCAGAAATTGCGAAAATCTCGCTTAAAATGAAGACAAACAAAATCAATGCGTGCGAAAGTTGTTTCATATCGCATTGATTATCGAATAGTTGTAAAATTTAATAAAGATTAAATGAGGGAAAAAATCTCTGCGGTTTATGAAATCGGATAGAACATCCTGTAAAACAAACCTGTTTTACAAATTATCCCTGATTTTTTTCAGGATTTGATAGGAGAAGTTTTCGTCTCCCCAGAAGCCGACTCTGATGCGGATTTCTGTGGTTTTATCGGTAATAAACTTAAGTTTTATTTTGATTGTTTTGTCACCAGCACCTTTGCAAATTACTTCCCCAACGAGGGCGTCTTTTGATTTAGACTCGAGGACAAAATTCATTTCAGCAACGGTTTTTTCGACTGCCTTATAGACTTTATCGAGCGAGGCGGCTTCTGCACTTTGCAGTTCGCCTTTGGAATAGGCGTATGCCCCTGCCCCAGCGCCAGCACCAACCACCACAGCGGCGCAACCGGAAAGAGTGATAATCAGAGCAGAAAACAGAGAAAGGTAGATAAGCATGGAAAAAACATTTGTTGATTTTCCCCTATTTTTAAATGTGTCCCCTATTTTCATAGTTCATAGGGTTGCATAAAATGAGAACGATTTCAAGCAATTAATAAATAAAAAATCCCACAGACTTTGTTCAAAAGTCCTGGGATTTATCGGATTTAGCAAAAACAACTAATTATCCTATGAATGCTTTGTGGACCGCCTTTGCCGCCTGTTCGGCTTTATCGATGGCAATTACCACGGAGATTTTAATCTCGCTTGTGGAAATCATGTTAATATTGGTGCCTTCGTTTGCAAGTGTTTCGAACATCTTAGCGGCAACCCCGGAGTGACTGCGCATACCAACGCCAACAACTGAGAGTTTGGCAATCTTTTCGTCTGATGTTACGTCTTTAAAGCCAATGCTCGGCTTCAAGCCTTCAATAACTTTTTTAGCTTTTAGAAGGTCCGCTTTGTCAACGGTGAAAGAGACGTCTGTTGTTTTGTTCCCATCGCCGTGGCTGATGTTCTGTACAATCATATCCACATTGATGGCGGCATCTGCCAGCGCTTTAAATATTTGCGCCGCTGTGCCTGGTTTGTCCGGTACGGCAACGACTGTTACCTTTGCCTGGTTTTTGTCAAGCGCAACGCCGCGGATAACGACGTCTTCCATGCTTTTGGTTTCTTCTTTCACGATAGTTCCGGGATTGTTGTTCATACTTGATCTAACCTCAAATACAACTTTAAATTTTTTAGCGAATTCGACAGAGCGCGACTGCATAACCTTTGCGCCGGCGCTTGCCAGTTCAAGGAGTTCATCATAAGAAATTTCTTCCATTTTGCGGGCTGTTGGGACGATGCGCGGGTCTGCGGTGTAAACACCGTCAACATCCGTGTAAATCTGGCACAGGTCTGCTTTGACTGCCGCGGCAAGGGCAATCGCCGTAAGGTCTGAACCACCCCTGCCAAGGGTGGTAATTTGCCCTTCTATTGTTTCGCCCTGGAATCCTGCAACAATAACGACTTTGCCTTCGTTTAACAGGGCATGGATTTTCTTTGGTGTGATATTTTTGATTTTTGCTTTTGTGTGTGTTCCATCTGTTACGATGCCAGCCTGAGCGCCTGTGAGTGAGACTGCCGGAATATTTATTGCGTTGAGAGCCATGGCTGTAAGGGCGATTGTTGTTTGTTCGCCTGTGGCAAGCAACATATCGAGCTCGCGCTCATTCGGTATCGGCATGATTTCTTTAGCCATTTTTATCAAATTATCTGTTACACCAGCCATTGCCGATACCACAACGACAAGTTGGTGCCCCTGACTTCGATATTCTGCCACTCTGGAGGCGACATTTTTAATTCTTTCTATGTTCGCCACAGAGGTGCCGCCATATTTTTGTACTATCAGCATTTATTCCCTCAAAATCTTTTAAAATCCTTATAATAATGCAACTTTTTGGGTATTTAGCAAATAAAAATTTCTGCTTTGATACATAAAATATTAAAAACAAAATTAGTGAAACTAATCAATCCAAAATTATGAATTAGGGCAGTTTGACTCAAGAGTGGTTCTCCACAAGTGAATACAATAAATAGGACAATCGTCAAAATTATGGTTTGTAAAAATTAATCAAACCTGTAACATGAATTTATGAAAACACTCAAGACTTGTATAGGTTCGGTTTTATTGTTGTTATGCCTGGTTTGCATTACGCAGGCGCAAAGTGATGAAAAGGATTTTACTTCTCTTTTTAACGGGAAAGACCTGACAGGGTGGAAAGGGGGGGCTGATTTATGGTCTGTTCGAGATGGTGCAATAACTGGCGAGACTAAGTCGGATACTAAACTTACCCACAACACGTTTCTTGTCTACACCAACAAAGAATTCAGCAATTTTGAACTGCGGCTTTCGTATAAGATTGTCGGGGGAAATTCCGGTATTCAATATCGGAGCAAATATGTCGAAGATGGAAAGTTTGGTCCTATAGTGGGCGGCTATCAGGCTGATATTGAAGCGGGCAAGACATACAGCGGAATTTTATACGAGGAACGAGGGCGAGGCATTCTTGCAAACCGAGGCGAGAAGGTTGTCATTAAGACCGACCCGTCCAATCCATCAAAGTTTGTAAGGGAAAAAACGGGCGAGCTGGGAAAATCAGAGGAGATTCAGGCAAAGATTAAGAACGAGGATTGGAATGATTATGTGATAATTGCAAAAGGAAATCGCCTGCAACATTTCATAAACGGTGTTCAGACGATCGAGGTTGTTGACGAGGATGCACAGAGGGCAGCGAAATCTGGAATAATTGCGTTGCAAGTGCATGTTGGACCAGCAATGACAGTTCAATTCAAGAACATCAGGATTAAATCTCTGGATTAAATACGAATATATGAAAGCAATATTAGGCGTAATATTGATGGGATTGGCGTTGACAACGTATGGCGCCGATAAAAAGGTTGTGTTGATAGCAGGCAGACCAAGTCATGGTCCTGGAGACCATGAACATCGAGCTGGATGTTTGCTGCTGCAGAAGTGTTTAAGCGGGGTGCCTGGTGTAACATCCGTGGTTTACAGCAACGGTTGGCCTGCAGAGGCAAACGCCTTTGATGGCGCAAGCGCGGTTGTAATTTTCTCAGATGGCGGTGGTGGGCATCCAGCAATACAGGGCAACCGCCTGCAAATACTCGATGAACTCATGAAAAAAGGCGTTGGTTTTGGTTGTATTCACTACGCTGTGGAAGTGCCGAAAGAGAAAGGGGGAAAAGAGTTTTTGAACTGGATTGGGGGATATTTTGAAACCGATTGGTCGGTAAATCCATTCTGGGAGGGGGAATTCACAAAATTTCCAAATCATCCAGTAACGCGCGGGGTAAAACCGTTTAAGATGATGGACGAATGGTATTATCACATGCGTTTCCAGGATGGAATGAAAGGTGTAACCCCGATTTTGAGCGCTTTGCCGCCGGCATCTACGTTGAATCGTAAAGATGGTCCACATGAAAACAATCCGTACGTCCGCGAAGCGGTTTTAACAAACAAAGAACCGCAACATGTAATGTGGGTTTACGAGAGGCCGGATGGCGGACGCGGCTTTGGATTTACTGGTGGGCATTCCCATAAAAACTGGAAAAACGAAAGTTTCAGAAAAGTGGTGTTGAACGCAATCCTCTGGATAGCAAAGGTTGAAGTTCCGCAAAACGGGGTTGAATGTCAACTTACAGATGAAGATTTTACAGTGAATTTAGACCCAAAAGGACAGCCCAGACGGTAAGATAAAACCGGAGTTTTTGCGTTTTTGCGGCTTATTGTTCTCTGAGTGAATAATAAGCCGCAAATTTTTATCAGAGATTCTGTGTCAACTCGCCCTGTTGAGGAAAATCAGAAGATTCAATCCAAAGAGCCCACTTCTTCTACTGGTGTTCAAAGACGCAAGGAATCCGTCTTTTCCCATCATGTTAGCAATAAAAGGTTTTATCCAGATTTTGCGGTTTCACTATATTTTTGCAATAAACTCCATAATCCCAATAGTGTATTAAAAATAGCAAATTAATAAAAAAGAATCGGGGGCGGTAGTGAAACAGTCCTGCTTTTGCGGAAAACATGCACTGCGATGAAGGAAGTTATTATCGTCCGTGTAGATGGTTCTCTTCTGACGGAATGTTGCCTCCAGGCACAAAACGATATGTTCACAAGGCGCTTTCCCCCTTCCCCAGCGTGGGACTTGTCTGCCTTCCGGGGATACACCCCCACATTGTCCGAGCGCGACCAGAAATCCGATTCCATCCTATATTTGTTTTCTGGTGGGGGGACAACCTCTCTGGCATTTGTTTGTTTTTTATTCTGAGCAGTGTGGACGAAACTCGCCATTCGACCTGGAAGATTTAAAAAATCTTTATCTAATTGTAAAATCTGGATTTATGGAATAAACCAAACGCCTCAGGACTGTTTTGGTTAAATATTGCGGCGAGTTGATTTAACTCCTGTAAAGTTTCCGATTATTGAGTCTATATTTAGATTAGGTTAAAGAATGCTTTACATTGATAAACCAAACTTATAGTATATAGCCAATGATTGGCTTTTTAAAGAGACTTCTTGGAAGACAGCAGAAGGGGAAACCTTCCCCGCCAGTGGTTGAGCAGGGAGAGCCACCGAAGAGGGTAGTGGTTGTGTCGCAGGAGGAGGGTGTATCTCCCGCGACAGTCGATAAACCGATTACACCTCAACACTCACGCGTTGAGGAGAAGGGTTATATTTCAATTTCACTAAAATCGGTTATCTCTACCTTGCCTGTTAATTTAAGGAAGGCGGTTTTGAATGAACCTGCAAGCGATACGGTGATTCAATTTTCTATTGGCAGGGTATTGCCTCAATTATCTGGCGGTGCTGTAAGGATAACTTTTCGGGAATTAAAGAGCGCGTCACCAGAAGGGATTTTTTCTCTGGAACGGTCACTTGACAATGAAATTATTGAATTACCTCTCGACCAAATCCTTGCGCAGACGATGCCTTTGCTGAGAAGGAGAATGGACCAGAAGATGGTTGTTGTAGCAGATGATATACCCGATGTTTTTGGAACCAGAGGGGAGAGAATAGCGGAAGTAAAGGTCAGCCGAAAAATCGAAAAAAAGGATAGTATTGATGAAGAACAGAGAAGCATTCCATCTCCAGCGGTAAATGTAGAAGAAACAGAACGCGTTGACTTAAAGAAGGTAGAGAGTGATAAGGCATCGGCAAGTAGCGGAAATACGATAAAAGGACCAATTACCAATCGAGAGGATTTAATTTCTGTCGAAGTTAAAGTGTTATCTCAGGGGTGGCCTAAAGAAATACAACAAAAGCTGGAAGAGAATGGGATTCTTGAACGGAGAATATCTATTCCAGTTGATGAACTTGAGCCACAGATGAAGGTCGGCAAAGTTGTTTTTACATGGGAAAAGTTGAGCAAGTGGATAGAACCGCAGACGCCAAATGGAATTTTGAGTCCAGAAACAAATTTGGAATTACCGCTTGCAATTATCGCGCCATTGTTTCTTGCACGCATAAGAAAACCTACACCCATCAAGAAAGTGGTTTTGAACGAAGAGCTTCCTGATTTGTTTGAACAGCATGGCGGCGAAGCAAAGAAGGAAGCATTGAGAATACAATCTGAGAAGAAAGAGCCCGCTCAACCGCAGATTGAAAAACCGATTGCAATTGGCACCGCCGTTAATGAACGAGCGCAAATCAGCGAGGGAAAACCACCATCTATTCCAATCTCTATTAAACCTGCGCCAACAGCGCCGAAGGTGGAGCCCAAACTTCCATCGGTTTCTGAACCGATTGCAGAAAAAGAACCTATTAAAGCGCAACCAGAGAAGGTTATTGCCTTTAAACAAGAAGCTTCAAGACCAAAGACGCTTGGAGAGATTTTTAACAAACCAGACAAACCTATATGGTCGCCAAATGAGGTAATTCAACATACATTGTCTTTGCCCGGGGTTAAAGGGGCAATGATTGCAATAAAGGATGGACTGCCGGTTGTTGCAAAATTACCAATCGAAATTAAACCAGAAGCCCTCGCCGGATTTGTGCCGGAGATTTTTTCAAAATTATTGCATTATATAGAAGATTTAAAATTGGGACAGATTAGCAACGTAACGATTGCATGTGAAGATTGCTGGATTTGTGTGTGCAAGAGCGGAAACATTTACTTCGTAGTCGTGGGAGAAAAAGACAAACCCGCGCCATCAATCGAGATTTTTCAATTTATTGCGGACGAATTTACAAAACCTTTGAGGAAATAAATCCCGGGAAAGAACTATGGCTATAATTAATCAGGCAACAAAAGAGATTCAGTTAAAGATTGTGTATTACGGACCCGCAAAGTGCGGTAAAACAACTAATCTTGAGCAGATTCATGCCAATATAAAAGTGGCAAGACCAGAGGAGAAAGGGAAAATGGTTTCGCTTGCTACCAGTTCTGATAGAACTCTGTTTTTCGATTTCTTCCCTCTGGAGGCTGTGGCAATTAAAGGATACAAAACCAAGTTTCAGTTATACACCGTGCCAGGACAGGTTATTTACAACACAACACGACAACTTGTTCTAAGAGGAGTAGACGGCATTGTTTTTGTAGCAGATTCACAATACGACAAAATGGCTGAAAATGTGGAGAGTTTTCAAAATATGATTGACAATTTGAAAACTCTTAAAATGAATCTTGACGATATTCCTTATGTTCTGCAATATAATAAACGTGACCTGCCAAATGTTGCCCCGATTGAATATATGGAATATCTTTTAAACAACAGAGATGTGGCAGTACCGGCTTTTTCATCGGTTGCCACAAAATGCGAAGGCGTGTTTGAGACTCTGAACATGATAAGTAAATTATTGTTGCAAAAGTTTATAAATGACGGGGCAAAAAAATATTAATCAAATGAATGGTTTTCCACAGCTTACACAACAGGATTTAGACGAGTTCGATAAGAACCTCGATGATTTAATATCAAAAAGCGACGCCAGTCTTGCTTTGATTGTTGAGAAAGCAGGATACTTGATTCATGCCTGCGGAGAAAAAGAGAAATTTGACAGTGTCACGATAGCTACACTTGCATCTAACGCTTATAACGCCTCGGCATATCTGGCAGGATTGCTCAATGAGGCAAAAATAACCGGCATGATGCAACAGGGGGAAAAATTCAGTACATTGATACTCGAAATAGATGAACACTGCGTTCTTGTAGTGATTTTTAAATCATCTATTAGTGCTGGAGCCATAAAATATTATGCTTCCAATATTATTCCAAGTTTAGCGAAGCAAATAATGTCTGCAAAAGAACGTTCCCCGAACATGAATCTCGATTTTGCGGATTTGAATCTGGCAGATGTAAAACCGTTATTTGCAAAAAATGAACCTGCAGAGATAAAAAAGACACTCGAAATTCATCAGGAAATCATACCCAAAGAGAATGATGCTCCCGGGACCAATGATAAAAATCCTGGTCATATATAATCTGGAGAAAATTTTCTTATAATTTGCTTCAATAAAACGCAGGGGAACAATATAAATCTCTTTGAAAAACCGTTTGTTTTTATCGTACCTTCGTAACATGGAAATGCTCAGCAAAAATTTACTTGAAAAACCGGCGGCAGACCCACGTTTATGGATGCTGGATAGGGATATTATCTTTCTTAATCACGGCTCATTCGGGAGTTGTCCAAAAGCAGTCCTGGAGTTTCAGAATCAGATTCGCACGCAAATGGAACAAGAGCCTGTGCAATTTTTTGTTAGAGATTTAGAGCCGTTGCTCGATGAAGCACGCACAGAGATTGCTCATTTTCTCGATGGAATTCCAGAACAGCTGGTTTTCGTACCAAATGCGACATATGGGGTAAACTGCGTGCTAAATTCTTTGAGCTTTAAACTTGGCGACGAAATCCTCATCACAAACCATGAATACAACGCCTGTAAAAACGCCGTCAATGTTGTGGCGGAAAAGAGCGGAGCAAAAGTTGTTGTGGCAAGAATTCCTTTCCCATTGAAACGTACCGATGAAATTTCAGCATCAATATTTTCTTCCGTTACGGAAAGAACAAAATTGATAATGATTGACCACGTAACGAGTCCGACAGGACTTGCTTTCCCAGTTGAAGAAATAGTGAAGAAGGCAAAAACAACTGGCATACCAGTTTTAATTGATGGGGCGCATACAGCGGGAATGTTGCCATTAAGTTTGAAAAAACTTGATGCCGATTTTTACACCGGAAATTGCCATAAATGGCTGTGCTCTCCAAAGGGTTCAGCATTCCTATATGTTAAAAAGCAGTGGATTGACAAGATTAGACCCATTGCAATCAGCCATGGTGCAAATTCCCCAAGAACAGACCGTTCACGCTATTTAATTGAATTCGGATGGACAGGGACGCACGACCCAAGTCCATACCTCTCCGTGCCGATGGCTATCAAATATCTGGAATCACTTGTCGATGGCGGCTGGCAAACTATTATGGCAAGAAACCGCGCACTCGCACTTGCGGCGCGCAACATGATTTGTACTCATCTGGAAATTGAACCTCCAGCGCCCGACGACATGATTGGTTCGATGGCGGCTTTTCGCATCTGGAATTCATCCATAAATGAGCCCCCAAAGACTGCCCTGTATTCAGACGCCTTGCAAAATAAACTCATGGAAAAATATAAAATAGAAGTCCCGGTTGCTCCCTGGGAAAATTACCCTCAAAGAACGCTCCGAATATCCGCACAATTATACAATTATCTGGAACAGTATGAAATTCTTGCAAAGGCTCTAAAAGAACTAAGGAATAAGAATTATTGAAGACTCACTGTCTGTTAACTTACACTCAGATTCTTACTTAACTCAAAAATTAGTTATACCTGCCCTGCTTCTTCAGCCACGTGGATTTCTGCAAAACCTTAATGACAAACTCGTAAATCGAAGGCTGCGAACTCTGCCTTGGACCTGCGACGTTAAGGATTCTGGGATTTGTTTTTGCCAGGAATTCATCTATCATTTCCGCCGCTTTTTCAATACCATCAACACCTGAAATAACGATATGTGATTTCCCGAGTTGCTTCAGCAGTTTAACCGTAAGGGCAGTTCCGCGGTCAAACTTGCCACCCATGGTGAACACAACGGTAACGTCGGCTTCTATGATGTTCTTTTTCGTTCGCGGCGGATAATCAGAGCTTTTAGTTTCTTTTAGATTGTAGATTGGGGGAATAATGCCATCTTCGGCTTTGCGTCCAGCAGGGCACCATCCACCATGCGGAATTCCATTCTCTATGGCAAAATCCAGAGCCGCTCTATCCGCCCCTGTTTGCCCACCCGAAATTATTATAAAGCCCCCACTATTGCCTGGTTTTTCGTTTTGCGTCATTTATTTAACAATTGATATTCTAAAAGAAATGTGTAATAAAACAACGCGATTAAAATCAGGTTTTGAATGGATAGACGACTGCAGAGAGAACTTAAAGAAGCGTATTGCTTATCGTTTGAGCGGTTTGGACATCAAAATTGGTGGCCTGGAGAAACGGACTTCGAGATTTGCGTCGGCGCAATTCTTACTCAAAATACCGCCTGGACGAATGTAGAAAAAGCTATTCAGAATTTGAAAAACGCGGGTTTGCTTTCGCCGCAGAGACTTTATAAGTTGACTCTGGAGGAAATTGCCATCCACATTAAACCATCTGGATACTTCAACATCAAAGCAAAGCGATTGAAAAATTTTATAAATACACTTGTTGAAAAATTTGAAGGCAATGTTCAAAAATTGCTCGAAGGCGAGAGAACAGAGGTGCGTCATAGATTGCTTGCTATCAATGGAATCGGCAAAGAAACCTCAGACAGTATGATGTTGTATGCAGGACACCATTTGATTTTTGTCGTGGACGCATACACAAGGCGAATCTTTTCCAGACATGAATGGTGTTCGGAAGACGCAGATTACGATGAAGTTCAGGCAATTTGTGAAAACAACTTAAATGATGCCGATGTCAAAGACATCCTGGATTACTGGCAGGACTATCACGCTCAGCTCGTGATGATTGGTAAAAATTTTTGCAAAAACAGAAATCCAAAATGCGACCTGTGTCCATTAAAGTCGTTGCTGAAAAGCGAAAAAAAATGGGCGGGGTTGAAAATTTCCTGACCTTAATAAATATTAGTTATAGAACTGTAAACACAGTTTTTAACAGCTTATGCCAATTTACGAATACGAACTTTGCGATGGCGATTGTGTGGTTTGCGGCGGCAGGTTTACCCTGTATCGTCCAATCAACGCACCGCCTTTGACGAAATGCCCGGCATGCAAACGCCCGGTGCGGAAGGTCATCTCCAATTTTAACACACCAAACAAATTAAAACCGCTCTCCATATCCGATGCCAAAGCCGCTGGATTCACTGTATATAAAAAAGTAAGCAAGGGAGAATACGAGAAGCAGTAAGCAATGATTAAAAATAAATTTATTAAGACAACAAAGAGGCTACAGCGGAAAGTACCTCTATAATTTTGATTTCCAATAAACTGTTTTTTGTCTATCTTTCTGACACATTTGAGTTTTAAAAAACTTATTACGGTCAATTATTTAAAGACTCATTTTTCTTTTATTATATTAATCGTTAAGCTGATTGATTGAAGTTTAAGAATATTTTATTCTGGATTTATGAAGATATCCGCAGTAGTGATAGGTTATAACGATGAACCAAATATTCGACCATGTTTAGAGTCTCTTCAGTGGGCAGATGAGATTATTTTTGTAGATTCCTATAGCA
>JAOADO010000061.1 GCA_026417275.1 Verrucomicrobiia bacterium | reverse complement strand
TTCTTCCACAAATGCTGTTTTTATATGGGGAGTTTTGCTGAATGGAGAATCTCGGCAGGGTTTTATTACTCCTTTTGAGGTCAAGGTTGTTGGATATTCACAAATACAGCCAGCCGCGGTTAAATATGTTTTGAGGGGGAAGACGAATGTTTTTATTTCTAATCCACAAGGGGCGCAATTTTCTATGATGGGAAATATATGCAGTTATAAACTTGCCCATTTTGTTCTCGGGGAAAATAATACAATGCGTGTTTTGCACGTTGTAAAATGAAATTGTTTTGTATTTTAACTGGATACTGGAGTTATTGCAGTTCCTGGATTTTTATGTTTCTAAATTCGATTTTCATTTTAACGCCTGGATGAATTTGTAGACCGATTGGGGCTGGAGAGGCGTATTTAGGGTTTGTATATTCGGTGACTTTTATTCCATTGCACCAGACGGTAAATGTGTCGCCTTTTGCCTGGAGACGGATTGTGTTCCAGTCGCCCTGTTTCAGGACTTTTTCGATATCTTTTGCTTGACCGGCTTCCGGGTATCGTTCCTGTCCTCCAGTATAAAATGAGCAGGTCATGTCTCTTTTAAGGCTACGGGAGACGCCAATTTGCATCTGCAATTCTGGCTTGCGAATCATGAATCCGCTGTCAATTTCTCCTGTCCAGCGGGCGTCGGCTTCAAAAATAAAATCTTTATAACTTTTTTCCGTGTAAAGCATACTGCCTTTAAGTTTTTCGTCGTTTTCGCCGACGAGGATGCCGTCCACGACTTTCCAGAATGGATTTGGGTCTGGAACTTTCCAGCCGGTTAAGTCTTTTCCATTGAAAAGGGGGATAAATTCGCCTGAACGCGCGGTTGTTCCGATTGCAGTTAAAAACAGGATGACAAGGATTTTGCCTGCAAATGAGTTTATGGTTTTCATATTTATTGATTGTTATTAATAATGACTGAAAATTCAATAAGATATTCAAATAAATTGGGTTTCGAAGGTTCAATGAGGATATGGATATAAATATCTGTTTATGGAAAAATCCGTGTTGAAGATGGTAGATGTGACGGGTAATATTGTCGAATGAGTGTGGACACGGGTGCAGACGCAAAAAATCCGTATTTTGGCGAGGATTCCTTGAAAGGAGGTGTGGGATTCCCGCACGTTGGTCTGTTTATAGTGTTGTTTTTTGCGTGGGGTTTATTGTTTCATTTTACCGGTAATTCCACGCTTGGGTATATTAAAACTAATTCTCTTTTTTTATGGTGGTATGAGGTAATGGCGCAGTCTGCGCGAGCGGGAGGGATTGGGTCGCTTCTGGATGGGGAGGATGCTCTTGGTTGGTTTATACCGCTTATTGTTATTGGATTGCTTTATTGGAGGAGGGATTTTCTTGCCGGGCTTGATAAGAAACCGTGCTGGATTGGGGTTTTAATAGTGGGATTTGCTGTTTTATTGCATGTATGTGGATTTCTTGCGCAACAGACGCGATTGTCTGTGGTCGCTTTTTTTATTGGTATTTATGGAATTACTGGAGTGTTCTGGGGATGGCGATGGTTGCGTGAAACATTGTTTATTTTTGGTTTGTTTGCGTTTTGCGTTCCGCTCGGAGGCGCGGCAGATGTGATAACATTTCCTTTGCGTATTCTTGCAACTAAACTCAGCGTTGGGGTTGCCAGCGGGTTGTTCGGGTTGGATATTGTTCAGCGCGGCACAGCGATTCTGGATGCCACCGGAAGGTATCAATACGAGGTTGCGCCGGCGTGCGGTGGGATTCGAAGTTTGACAGCGATTTTTGCGCTGGCGATTATAACTGGATTTGTTTCGTTTAAAAGTCTGTGGCGGCGAGTGGTTTTAGCGATTACTGCTTTACCGCTTGCTGTTATTGGCAATGTGTTACGCTTGCTTGCCATTATTTTTGCGGCTGAACTTGCCGGGCATGAAGCCGGGGCAAAGGTTCACGAAAGTTCGTTTTTTAGCATTCTTCCGTATTTGCCTGCGTTTGTCGGTTTCTGGATTTTAACCGGCGTTTTAAGGGAGCCGATTAAGGTTGAAGGTCGAAAATCCGGGCAGGATAAAGCAGGTTTTAAAGAGCAGACGGGGGAATCGAGGATTCTTTGATGGTTGTGGACGGTGATAAGAAAAAACTGATTATAATGTTTGTGGGTGTCCTTGCAATGATTGCAGGGTCCGCGGGGGTTATTGCGTATTTTCAGGCAAATCTTAAATTGACCCCACCGCCAGTGAGAATAGAAAATCAACCCATGCCGGGTGTGGATTCCGCCTCCTCAAATAAGGAAACAAGTCGATTTGTTGTCGGGACAAACAGAGTTTATTTGCCTGAAATCGTTGATGGATATATGTCGGAATTATTGCCCGTTGAGAGGGCTGAATATGAGACTTTGCCAAAAGACACCACTTACGGGAGGCGAATTTATCGGGCGGCAGATGGTTTTGAGATTGTGAACATGGTGGTGTTGATGGGTGCCGATAGAACGAGCATACATAAGCCGCAATATTGTCTTGAAGGAACTGGTTGGAGGATTGATTCTACGGAATTTATAAATATACCGATTGATAAACCGATGTCATACAATCTGCCGGCAACGAAGTTGACGCTTTCTGGATATCTTGTAGACGGTCAGAGGGAAAAGCGGCTCAAACGCGGTGTTTTTTTGTACTGGTTTGCGGCGCATGATAAAATTACGGCTGAACACAGAAGTCGCATGTGGTCTGTTGCAAAGCATCGTTTGCTTACTGGCGAGGTTCAGCGCTGGGCTTATATTATTTATTTTTCTACATGTAACCCCGGGGAAGAAAGTGCCACATTTGAGCGGATGGTCAGTTTTATAAGAGAATCATTGCCGCAATACCAGACGGTTGAAGACCCGGCTCTGGGAGTGAAAAAAGATTGATTTATTTTTTTAATCTCCAAAATTAGTAGATATGCTTGGCCGATACAGACAATTGCGAAAGCGGCTCCACCAGATTATGGATGCGGGGCTGTTTGCGATTGCTTTCTGGATTGCTCATTTTGTTCGTTCTACATGGACGTTTGGACGTCCGCCAATTTTTCCATTTACAGAATTTTTGTGGTTGTTCGGATTAATTCTTGTTTTGACGCCGCTTATTTTAGATATACAGGGTTTTTATAGCCGACCATTGCTGTCTGCGCGGAGGATGGTGGTGATTCCACTAGTTCGTGGTAGTCTTATAATGACCGCAATTCTCATTTTTGCTATTTTCTTATCGCGTCAGGACCTTGCACGTGCCGTTGTGTTTCTTTTTTGTCCGATAAGTTTTTTGTTTGTATTTTTGAAAGAGGAATTCATAAGGGTTGTTTACAAATCTAGATTTGGTCAGGAGCAGATTATAAAACACGCAATTCTTGCGGGGACGACGCAAGATACGGTGTGGTTGAAGGAACAACTTCAGAGAAGGGCAAGGTTTGGGTTGAAAATAATCGCTGAGATTGATTTGAACCGCGACGGGGTTGATAAACTTATCAACTTGCTTCATGAATTTTCCGCAAATTGCGTGATTTTCAGCGCACGCCACACGTATTACGAGCAGGTGGAGAAGGCTGTAAAAGCGTGTGCTGTAGAAGGCGTTGAGGCATGGCTTGTTGCGGACTTCTTTAAGGTGGAAGGCTCCAGGACGAGTCTTGACGAGCTTTATGGAATTCCCATGCTTGTTTATCATTCAACGCCGTCCATTTCGTGGCAGTTGATTGCCAAGCAGTTGATTGACTATATTGGCGCTTTGTTTTTGCTTATTTTGTGTATGCCGCTTTTCATTGTGGTGGGAATACTCATCAAATTGACATCCCCTGGACCAGTATTTTTTAAGCAGTTGAGATGTGGGTTAAATGGTAAGCCTTTTATGATGTATAAATTTCGTTCGATGATAAGTAATGCTGAACAACTAAAGCATGAACTTGAAGTTTTGAATGAAATGAGTGGTCCTGTTTTTAAGATAACGAATGACCCGAGAGTTACCAGAGTGGGAAAGTTTTTACGAAAATTTAGTCTGGACGAACTTCCGCAGTTGATTAATGTATTGAAAGGGGAGATGAGCCTTGTAGGTCCAAGACCATTGCCAGTGGATGAAGTAAAGAGGTTCGATGATTATTCGCATCGGCGTAGGTTGAGCGTTAAACCAGGGTTAACATGTTTGTGGCAGATAAGCGGCAGGAGCGAGGTTACGGACTTTAATGAGTGGGTTCGACTCGATTTGCAGTATATAGATAACTGGTCGCTGTGGCTGGATTTGAAGATTCTCTGGAAAACAATTCCTGTAGTTTTATTGGCGAAGGGGGCAAAATAGGGAGAATAGATAAGCGAATTAGTATGAGTAAAGTATGAGTAAAAAAGGGTCAAAAACTTCTATTAAACGGAATCCGGTGTCGGTTGTTACTGGCGGGGGGGTTTTTTGGGGTCGCATCTGGTTGATTACCTGCTCGGGCGTGGTCACAGGGTGATTGCAATCGATAACCTGATAACCGGCAATGTTGAGAATATCGCGCATCTGGCGGGAAATGAGAATTTTCGCTTTATAAAACAGGATGTTACGGAGTTTATTTTTATTGACGAGCCAGTGGATTTTGTGTGGCACTTTGCGTCTCCTGCGAGTCCGGTGGATTATCTGAAGTTTCCGATTGAGACGTTAAAAGTTGGGGCATTGGGGACGCACAAGGTGCTTGGTCTTGCGCGGAATAAGGGGGCCCGTTTTTTGCTCGCCTCGACATCTGAGGTTTATGGCGATCCGCTTGTTCATCCTCAAAAGGAAGATTATTGGGGAAATGTTAGTTCAATTGGTTTGCGCAGTTGTTATGATGAGGCAAAGCGATTTGCCGAGGCGATGACTATGGCGTATCATCGCAAACATGGGCTGGAGACGCGGATAGTTCGCATTTTTAACACCTATGGTCCAAGAATGAGGCTTAACGACGGGCGTGTGGTGCCGTCATTTATTTCTCAAGCCCTTGAAAATAAGCCAATTACGGTGCATGGTGATGGGCTGCAGACGAGGAGTTTTTGTTATGTTTCTGATTTGATAGAAGGTATTTACAGGTTAATGATGAGCGACGAGGTGTTGCCTGTGAACATAGGGAATCCTTATGAGATAACCGTTCTTGAGTTTGCCAGGAGAATTATAGAAATCACTGGTTCGAAGAGTAAAATTGTTTTTAAACCACCGTTTCCCGATGATCCAAAACAACGCAAGCCGGATATCACAAAAGCCAGAAGGCTTCTTAGATGGGAACCCAGAGTTTCGCTGGAAGTCGGGTTGAAAGAGACGATAGAATATTTTAAGAAACGGTTATAGATTGTATCCATATTTTGTGTGCGGGCGCCTCTTTAGAGTTAGTTTAGAGTTAGGGATTAATGGATATAATAGGCTAATATTGTTGCGGAAAACAAAAAAAATGCTGTAATGGGAATGAAAATTGCTATATTTTTGTTGCCATAGTATTTTTTTTAATTTAGATTTTTTAGTCCTAAGCAAGAATTGTATTAGAAGACAAGTTTGTCAGGAGAGATTGCGGGAGTTTGAGGGAAACGGATGTTTAAGTCGAAATCATTTTTAACGATGGATTGCGGCGCGAACACGCTGAAAATGGCTGAATTTGAGCCAAATGAATCTGGCGGGTTGCGGCTGAAGCGGTATGCGTTGCAATCGATGGGCGCAGAAGGGGCTTCCGATTCTACCCGTGAGCAGGCGTTAACGAAGACGATCGGGGAGGTGTTGGCGAGCGCTAAATTTACTTCGAAGAAGGTGAATATTTGTGCGCCGGGTTATCATGTTTTTTCAAAGTTTGTCAAACTTCCACCGGTTGATTCGGCAAAGATTACGCAGATTATTCAATTTGAGGCGCAACAGAATGTTCCGTTTCCGTTAGAGGAGGTGGCGTGGGATTATCAGATTGTTGGGACATCGCCAGGTGGTGAGTTTGAAGTTTTTCTTGTGGCAATAAAGTCGGATGCTGTTGAATCCCTTTTTAAGGCTGTTGAGGGGAATGGGCTTTCGCCTGCCCTTGTAGATGTATCTACTGCGGCTTTAAGCAACGCTTTCAGGTTCAATTATCAGGAACTTGATGGGTGTTCAATGTTGCTTGATAT
>JAOADO010000060.1 GCA_026417275.1 Verrucomicrobiia bacterium | reverse complement strand
CTTCCAGAGGTAGTATATCGTGCAAGAAAAAGCGCAAATACGGTTTAAAAGCTCGCTTAATTTCATTGATATATTTGCTTTTTCGCAACCCTTTCGATTATATTTTTTCTATGTTTAAGACTCAGGTAAAAATTGCCTTCTGGTCTGGCGCTATTCTGGTTGGATTAATCGTGGTTCTGATTGCACTGATTCCACAGTTTAAAGGGAAACATAACCAGGCGGAGATTCTCGACACACCTACAATAATTAAACAGATTCAAGGATTGTCCGACCTTGTTACAGTAAAATACGTGATGGAGAGGATTGTACTATTGGAAGATGTAAAATGGTATGGAGAAAACCGAGTTATGCTACTTGTGCATGGCGTGGTTAAAGCCGGAGTGGATTTGTCAAAAATAAAGTCGGACGATGTTAAAATAGATGGCAAGACTGTCCGAATTGCTCTTCCGCCAGCGCAGATTACAGATGTTTATATTGACGACAAAAACACACAGGTAGTTGAGAGAACGACTGGACTTTTGCGCAGATTCGATAAAGACCTGGAACAAAACGCGCGCAGACAAGCGGTAGAAGAACTTCGAAGCGCGGCAAAATATGGTGGGATTTTAAACGATGCCGAACGTCAGGCTCGCGCTCAACTTTCTATTTTTCTCGGAAAATCAGGGATATCAACGCAGTTTAAATAGAGACAAATAAGAGAGTTTAAAAATAATCCATTTGCAATACTCGGAATATGTGGTATTTAAATTGTTTATATTATTTTATATCATTTTAAAGATAAACCTTAAAACTTGGAACAAAGATTATGTCGTTACACAGCAGTTTAAGATTAAAACTTGGGTCTGGCGCTAAACGGAATGTTTTAAAAAGGTTTGAGCGCATAGCCATATTAAAGAAACACGGAAGATGGAAAGAAGGCGACCGCGTGCTTGGTTTGCCAAAGACAAAGCCTGAATAAGGTTTGTTTTTATTGTTTTTAACGCTGACCTTATTCAGGTTGGCGGAGCGCGGCAAAGGCGCTAATGCTTGTGAGACTTCAAAAATATCTGGCGAGCGCCGGGATTGATTCCAGGCGCGGCGCAGAAGAGTTAATTCTCTCCGGGCGTGTGAGCGTCAACGGTGAGGTTTGTTCAGTTCTTGGCACGAAAATTGACCCGGAAAAAGATGAAGTCGCCGTTGACGGGCTGGAGGTTAAGCCGAAGAAAAAAGTCTATATTGCTTTACATAAACCGCCAGGCTACATTTGCACAAGAAAAGACCCCGAGGAACGCAAAACTATCTATTATTTACTCCCGCATGAATGGAATAATCTTTACACTGTGGGAAGGCTCGACCGCGCAAGCGAGGGGTTAATTTTTCTAACCAACGATGGCGACTTTTGCCTTAAACTTACGCATCCGCGGTACGGAATTGCAAAGACATATATTGTTACGGTTTGGGGGAGAGTAGAAAAAACACATCTTGAAAAAATCTGCAAAGGAGTTTATCACAGTGGAGAAAGGCTTCGGGTTTTAAAAGCAAGATTGATTTCCGCAAATAATACTAATAGTATTGTTGAAGTAGAACTTAACGAAGGCAAGAATCGCGAGGTTAGACGAATTTTTGAAGCCATCGGATTTGATGTAAAGCGTCTTGTCAGAACAAAAATAGGAAATATAAAACTCGGTGAATTGCCGTCTGGCAAATGGCGGAAATTAACCAATGCAGAAATTAAATATTTGTTAAGCGAAATATGAAAAAGTTTTTAATAATAGGCGCTGTTGTTATCAGCGGCATTCTCTCAACTGCGGTTGCTCAGGAACAAGGGGTAATTACCAGAGACCGCGTCAATGTTCGTGGAAAAGCCTCTGTATTTAGCGAGGTTTTAACACAATTAAATAAAGGCGATAAAGTTACAATTATTGAGACTGTTAAGACAGAAAAACCAAAAGAAGGAGACTTGACCGAGTGGGTAAAAATTCAACTACCTCCGAATGCTCTGGTTTATGTTCATTCATCGTTTATAAACACAAATTTAATGACTGTGATACCAAATCGTTTGAACTTGCGCGCTGGACCAGGGGAAGAATACAGCGTTCTCGGAGTTCTTGAAAAAGGGACGAGTGTGAAGGTCGTTGAGACAAAAGGTGCGTGGTATCAAATTGAGGTGCCTGCCAATGCCTATGCTTACGTTGCAGCTGAATTTGTTGAAAAACAACCGACGAGGACTGTTAAACAACCAGAACAGTCTGTTCCAGTTAAAGAGGAATCGAAACCAGAGCAACCAACTCAGCCAACACAAACTGTAAAGCCAGATGAAACAGCAAAACCTGTTTCAGAAGAGAAAAAGCCCGAAACAAAGCCTGAAGAATCAAAACCTATTGAGACAAAGCCCGAGGCGGTTAAGACAGAAGAAAAAACACCAGATAAAGAAACAACAAAAGAAGAAACAAAACCAGAGGTGGTTGACCTTGAAAAACATCCATTAATTAAACAGGAAGCCGAAGCAAAAGAACGAGTTTTATCCATGATACAGGGCAAAAAGACAACTCCTGCAACACCAATTCTTGAACCTGAGGTTGTAATACCACCCCCTCCGCCAAGAATTGTCGCTCGCGAGGGTTATGTGCGCGGCACATTAAACATTCAGGCACCGTCGGGATATGTCCTTCAAACAGTGGATACCGGTAAAACAATCAACTATCTTCACACAACTTCTACAAATATTTTGTTAAAGCAATACAAAGGAAAACGGGTTATGGTGATAGGGAAAGAAGCGATAGATAAACGCTGGCCTAATACACCCGTTCTTACAATAGAGTCAATAAGGGAGATTGAGGAGGAACAACAGAATGCGCAACAGTAGTAGTGCGAACGTAATTGACGGCAGGGCAATAGCGAATCAAATCCATTCTGAAACCGCAAAACGAGTCGAGTCTTTAAAAAAGAAGGGAGTCACTCCAGGACTTGTTTTTATTCGTGTGGGAGAAGACCCGGCATCTGTAGTTTACGTGGGCATGAAAGAAAAAATGTCTGCCCAGCTTGGAATCCGCTCACAAACTTTCGTCCTGCCAGAAAAAACCAGCCAGTCAGAGTTGCTTGAACTGATTAGTAAACTTAACAAAGACAATTCTGTACACGGGATTCTGGTTCAAGCACCGTTGCCTGACCATATTTCGCAAGAAGTGATTTACTCTTCGGTTGACCCGCACAAAGATGTGGATGGTTTTCATCCGATGAATGTTGGTAAATTACTGCTTGGCGATACTACTGGTTTTAAACCATGCACACCGGCGGGAATTCAAGAACTTCTTGTCCGTTCTGGGGTGAACACAGAAGGTGCAGACGTTGTGATTCTTGGACGTGGCGAGATTGTTGGAAAACCAATGGCGGCGATACTCTGTCAAAAGGCAAAAGGGGCAAATTCAACGGTAACAATCTGTCACTCGCGAACGCGAAACATAGAAGAACATTGTCGCAGGGCGGATATTTTGATTGCCGCAATGGGGGTGCCTAAATTTGTTAAGGCGCACATGGTAAAACCAGGCGCAGTGGTGGTTGATGTGGGGGTTAACAGAGTTGTGGACCCTACAGCAAAAGGAGGAAGTCGCATTGTCGGAGATGTTGATTTTGAGAATGTTCAGCCCATTGCTGGTAAAATAACTCCGAATCCAGGCGGTGTCGGTCCGATGACGATTGCAATGCTTATGCAAAACACAGTCCTTGCCGCAGAAATGGCAACAGACGCAACAATATAATTTTAGGAAAATTAAAACGTATGAGTGTCAATCCAGTTCGTATTCTCCCAGATTTGCAATTCTCGGTCGTATGCGAAGATTTGCGGCGTGAGATAACAGGCAAATTCATCATTATAGGTGTTGTTGATGCAATTGTAGTTCCCTCTTTGCCCTTTAGATTGGGGAGATTGTTTGTCTTTAATCGTTGGGCTTGCGGTGTTGGTGATTTTATCGAGAGTGTAAAGCTAATCGCACCGGACGATTCAACAATCCTTGCAAAAACGGATGTAAAATTTGTCCTGCAATCGCCGCTTGAAACGGCATCAACCGTCTCAGTTTTCAATGGAATTGAATTGAAAACCCAGGGATTCTACTACATCGAAGTTACAGTAGATGACGTTCGTAAAATCCGCGTGCCGATTAACGTGGTGGTTGCGCCGAGACAACAACAGGGACAAGAAACCGAGCAAAAAAAACAGGAGCAAACACCGCAACCTGCCAGCCAGGATATCCAGAACAACGAAAATAAAACTTAATTGTTATGGCGACAGCATCGGGTCCTTTTATCAATGAGGAACCCGACGCTAATAGCGAAAAGGCGTCGGAAGCCGATAGCATCAAGCATGTTTTTCCGCATCCGTTAACTCCAAACGGTATTTCCGCCTACGCAAACGTTTCATTCGCTTACACTGCATATACTATCCTTGTTTTTGCGATAATATGTTCAGTCTCAATTTGCTGGATGTTCAGCCGTTGTTTGATTGTTCCATTAAATCTGGGCGTTGAAAGACTTCCAGAAAAAGGCGGCATTTCCAATGGACGACTTCAGTGGTTTACAAATGAAACCACAGTTCTTATTGAAACAAGGACTTTGTCAATCCACGTAAATCCAACAGACGAAGAACCAATCGCCGATGGAGCGGATTTGCAGATTGTGTTTGAAAAAGATAGGCTCCTGCTCAGGTCGCTGTTTGGATGGCTTCCAATACCATATCCCAAAACGCTCAATTTTCCTTTAAATTTAAAGGATTTGTGGACATCGTGGGGCGCATATAAAAATGCCATAATTCCTTTGGTGTTTATCTTTTCTGCGTGCTTTCTGGTTGTAGTATGGGGGGGGCTGGCGTGGATTTATTCAATTCCAATTGCGTTACTTGTAAAAATTATAAAGGCTAAAACATCCTCCGCGGGGATTTTTAGAATCTCTCTAATGTCGCAAATGTTGTCTGCCCTTATAATGTCCGCTGGAGTCATATTCTATACGCTGGCGAGGATTGACCTGACGACGCTCTGCATAATATTTGCCATCCACATCCCATTTGCCTGGATTTATTTATTAATAACGCCGTTCTATTTGCCTAAAATTCCAGACAATACGTCAAACCCGTTTAATCAGAATCAATAAATATTTAATCCATATGTTGGGATGAAACCAACGCAAACGCATAAGATAAAGAAAAAGGGCTCTTTCCTATTCTTATCTTGATGGCGTATTCGAATGCTACCGTAACGAATTACTACCGTTTGGTTTGCGAGAATTTCATTTATTTGAACATTTTTATTAGAAGGCGAGTAATTAATGCTGTGGATTAATATTTTAATAATTAATAAATATATAAGAATGTCTTATATTTACATGAAATAACTTGACCGAATCTTTTTATATTGAAAAGATTTTCACAGTATTGGTAAATAAACACAATGGATCACCTTGCTTTTGCAAGTAAAACTAATAAAAGGGATTAGTTCAATTAGGAAAAATAAGTGAAATCGGAAAAAAAGACGGAGTAAGAGCAATATGAATATTTTAGTGTTAAACTGCGGAAGTTCGTCGTTAAAATTTCAAGTAATTGAAACGGACTTAAAGCGGATAGAAAAAAATACGGATGAACAGAAGGCGCGCGGACTTGTAGATAGGATAGGCGGCGAATCTATAATAACCCTTACTGCTACGGGGAAAAAACCGGTAAAACAATCTCTGCCCCTGCGGGACCATCGAGCGGCGCTGGACTTTGTGCTAAGATGGTTAATTGCGCCCGAGACGGGAATTCCAGGCATAAAATCTCTTTCCGATATTAATGCCATTGGACATCGCGTAGTACATGGGGCTGAAAGGTTTAAAAAGTCTGTGGTTATTGACGATGATGTTATTAAGGGGATTGAAGATTGCATTGAACTGGCGCCTTTGCATAATCCTGCCAATCTTAAAGGTTTTTTTGCGGCAAAAGAATTGTTCGGTCATGGGGTTCCTCAAGTGGCTGTTTTCGACACTGCATTCCATTCACACATGCCTGAAACCTCGTATTTATATGCAATTCCGTATCAATATTATCGCCGTTACAAGATTCGTCGTTATGGATTTCATGGCACATCCCATCGTTATGTAGCCTACAGATATCGTCTGTTGACTGGCAAAGACCAGCAGAACACAAATGTGATAACGCTTCATCTTGGAAACGGTTGCTCTGCGGCGGCAATCAAAAACGGCGTATCAATAGACACCTCAATGGGAATGACACCAAAAGACGTCCTGGCGATGATCAAGGAGCATGACATCAAGATGG
>JAOADO010000059.1 GCA_026417275.1 Verrucomicrobiia bacterium | reverse complement strand
AGATGTGTATAAGAGACAGCATCGAAAGGTATTTTTAAATTCGGATTAAAACAGAGCAATATCGTTTTTGCACCTCGTTTCTTTGCAGCAGACAAAGCGCCCCAGACAAATCTTGTTGTTCCGCTTGCAGCAACTCCAAACACAACATCACAAAGACCAACATTCCGTTCACAAATCTCTGATTCGGCGGCAAAAAAATCGTCTTCGGCACCCTCAACTGACCTCTGCAATGCCCGATATCCACCAGCAATGATTGCCTGAACCATTTGCGGTTCCACGCCGAATGTTGGCGGACACTCAGCGGCGTCGAGTGCGGCAATTCGCCCACTAGTCCCCGCCCCCACATAAATCAACCTGCCCCCATGTTTAAATGAATCGGCTATAATTTCAACAGCACGCGATATCTCGTTCGTGAACGGTAAAATAGCATCTGGAATCTTTGCGTCTTCTTGCAGGAAGAGTCTAACCGCATCCTCCAACGGCATTTTGTCGAGTCCTTTTGAAAGCGGATTTGGAAGTTCCGTTGGCGATAATTCTGTGGAAACTGGCAGATGATGAATCCAAAAATCTTCCATCTTGTCTTCCTTTTGAGGTAATTCTTCTTTTTTTGATTTTTCGATAGACACCTCCCTCTCACCACACACGTTTTGGTAATGCTTTTTAGCAATCTTTATGGCGCCAAGGTGACTGAAACCAGAGATATCAGTTACACTTGCGTGTGGCAAACTTTGCCTTACGCATTCACTAAAAAGATTCACAAACCACTTGTTCTTTTCGAAAATTCCGCCGTTCACCAGAACTTCAACTCGTTGCTTATCGCTACTCAATAGTCGGTGTGCACATGAAATCGTAAGATGAGATAAACCCACTAAAACATGTTTAATCACATCATCAACTAATTCATCGTCTTCTCCTGCCATATCAAACACAACTTTTGCCACACCTGCGATGTCTGATTTGCTTGCTGTCTTTGCCCACACCACCAGATCATCCATAGAGTTTAATGAGAGTAAATTAAGAATCCTTTCGCCAAGTTGAGATATTTTACCGTTTAAATCATAATCCATCGCTACCAATTTAAGAGATATGATTCCTGCATCGTATGAGCTTCCTAAATCGCCAAATACATGCCCCCAAGCTCCTGTTTTTACAACCTTTCCACCCGGAGTTTTTCCATAAGCGCATGAGCCAGTGCCAGCAATAAGGAGAATTGCAGGAACATTATTTGTCTCCTCCGCATTTGCAATGCCAACCTCAAGGTCATTGGTCCCCACACACTCAGCATCCTTCCACAGAGACTGCAGAATTAAACAGATTTTTTGAAAATCGCTCTCGTTTCGCGCACCAGCCATCCCAGCAACCACACAGTCCACCTCTGAAAATCGATTATGGATTTGTTCGAACAATTCTCGAAGTTGTTCTTCTGATACAGTGTAAATGTTTCCAGGTCCAAATGTTTCAGTCTCAACCCTGTTTCCAACTTTGTACACCGCCGTGGTATGTGTTCCCCCACCTTCAATTCCGAGAAGTCGGGACTTATCTTTTAATTCTATTTCTTCGGTCATATTCTAAATGGAGTGTTTCCCCTAACTCAACACAGCGCGTTTTCTAACACCATCTCTTATAAAATTCAAGAAACAACTTCCGAACTGTCATATATTCAAACTGACGTTTTTTTAACAACTCTTCGAGAAAAGAACGAAGTTGCTTGATATGTGCATCTTCAAGCACCTCTGGTTTATGACATGTGAATTTATCGACGGTCAGTTCATGTTGAAATATAAGTTCGTGTTTGCCGTTGAACGATTGATAGACAGTTGAGACCCGCCGTTTAACATCAAAATAGGAGCGCCCGCGATGCATGGCGATAAACATTATTAAATCAACCTTTCCCAGCAGGTCGTTCGGAACATGCAGTTCATTGTTCAAGACGTATTTGAGTTCATCAAGCGTGTCGGCATGAAGGTTTGAGACAATACTCCGTCCAGGCTCAATCATCTTAAAATACCTTAAAACATCGCGTCCCCATATATAACCGTAATAGTGCCCCGCGCCAATTTCATGAACCAACAGACATTCTGGCTTTTTATGGATAGAATTCGCAGGGTCTAAAATTGAACTCTCAGAGACAGTGATAATTTTTGTTCCCGGGGTAATAAACCCCAGAAACGCCGCCATCACGGTTGTTTTTCCCGCCCCTCCAGGATTCGCCGCGGTAATAATAGACACTCCCCTGCTCATCTGCCAACACACATACGCGGCAAGGTCAAGGTCAACAGTCCCCGCAAGCAGTAAATCCACAACACTTAACATTCGACCACCGCGTTGATTCAAATCTTCTATCTGCCGCCAGTTGCGCTCTTCTATTTCAGATAATCCACGTTCATCCATATAAATTTAAATAGCAAAATATGCTGAAACAACCAAATCAATTTCCATTATTCGCCGTCTAATGTTATTGTAAAAATATTGGTAATCTGCAGGAATAACTGCAGATAACGCGAAAAAAACGGTAAATGCATTTTTTACGGACAGATTTTTTTAAAGACAGAGAAGTGCGCAAAGAATGGATTACAAAGCCGATGACGATGGCTTTCATAATATCCATTCTTGTTCATCTTTTTTGTTACTCCGTATACATTTACATTAAGAGACTGGATTTAAAAGGACAGGCGGCAATTTTGCAAAAAATATTCCCTGCCTCCAGGGTAAGGTTCGACCCAGCAAAAGCAATTTTCGGAAACATGTTAAAACTTTCAAAAAAAAGCGACCATGAAAGCCAGAATCTCACAATAAAACAGCAAGAACCGCCAATGATTTTCGTTTCTATCCCGCCAACACATGCAACAGAAACCCCACCAGAAAAGCCAAAATTTTATTCCGATAAAAACTCCGTCGCTGCGAATCCAAAAATTGACAAAGAATCTGAAAAACCAAAAATAGACGGCGTTCAGGACAAGGTTGTCCAAGTTGTTGATGTTGAAAAACCTAATCCATCTTCATCTCCACCTAAACCTGAACCGCCAAAGGCTGAACAACTAAAGCCTACGCCAAAACCGCCTGAACCCAAACCAGAACCAAAGCCAGAGCTAAAACCAGAACCCGACCTTAAACAACTCGCCTTTGTGAAACAGGCTGAAAAACCTATGCCTGAATTAAAACCTGGCAACACACATCAAGGGACGCCAACAGAAGCTGTAACACCTAGTCAACAGACAAAATATGAAACCTTGATGCCTTCCACAGGAGAACAACAACAACCCGCACGCCCACGCACACTTGCTGAAGCGCGGGCAAGACAGACAGATGGGCAAATAGCAGGACAAAAATATCGCCAGGAAGGTGGAGTTGGGAGAAAGATGGATTTTTCGTCCGTGGACGCCGCCGCAACGCCTTTCGGAAACTACGACTCTGGAGTTTTCGCCTCCATTCAGAAACGCTGGTATGACCTTCTTGACCGAAACCAATTTGCCGCGGATAGACGTGGCAAGGTTATCATTACCTTCCGTCTGCACTCAAACGGTAGGGTTTCCAACCTCAAGATACAGGAATCCGACGTTGGTGAAGTCCTCACGGTAATCTGCCGAATGGCAATTGAAGACCCAGCACCATACGAACCCTGGCCTGCAGATATGCGTAGAATGATTGAAAAAGATTATCGCGAAATTATTATCACCTTCCATTATCTCTAACGGCGATTTTATCTGAGCATATTGGTTATCCCGCAAACACAAATCTGCAAACTATAACAGCGGCGATTATGCCCGCTAAGTCAGCGATTAAACCCGCGGCAATTGAATGACGCATTTTGCGTATATTTACTGAACCAAAGTAAATTGCAACAACATAAAACGTTGTCTCAGTACTCCCGTATAGAGTTCCAGCCATGCGCGCAATCATACTGTCTGGACCAAACTGTTTCACAATGTCAGTGAAAATACCAAGCGTTGCGCTTCCACTCAATGGTCTCATAATCGCCATCGGCAAAAGCTCCGATGGAAACCCGATTAAATCAAGAATCGGTTTAAGTAAGTTAGAAATTATATCAATCCCACCAGCGCTCTTAAACATGCCAATCGCAACAAGAATTGCAACAAGATAAGGAATAATTCGCACAGCAACATCAAACCCTTCTTTTGCCCCAATGATGAATTCTTCATACACTCTTACCCCCCTGAGTGTGGCAATTAATGTGAAAAGTGAAAATAAAAATGGAATTGCAAGAATGGAGATTGTCTCCACAGCACGGACAAACAAAGATGAACTGCGAATAGCCCCATTAACAGCGAAGGATGAATCAGACAAAATCATTAAAATAAATATTACTGCAAAAAATAAAATGAACGTTATCAACGCAATTTTTCCAAAAAACGAAAAAGACCTCATCGCGAATAATTCCGTTGTTTCAACATGATATTCAAACTCTTTTTTTGATATTTTTTCACATGATTGATTATCCTTTATTTGAATTTCTGAATTTTTCTCAGGTGCATCCGAAATAGATTTGCTATCATTGACACCAATTCCATTACCATTAACTCTAAACATCTTCCACTTTTCCATTATTTTCACAGACATAATACCTGCAACTGTGGAAAACAATGTGGCGATCAAACTTGTTCCCACAATCGCCGTTGGATTCTGCGAACCAGTCGTAGCAAGAATTGCAACCGCAGTCATCGGAATTAATTGAACTGATGAAGTGTTAATTGCAAGAAATGTGCACATTGCATTCGTGGCAACCGACGGATTGGGATTGAGCGACTGCAAATCCTTCATCGCCCTCAAACCAAGAGGCGTAGCAGCATTACTAAGCCCGAGCATGTTAGCGGCTATGTTCATGAGCATTGAACACATCGCAGGATGTCCATCTGGCACTTCTGGAAACAACCATTTAAGAATCGGTTTCAAAAAACGAGAAAAAACGGCAACTACGCCGGCTCTTTCAGCTACCCTCATTACACCAAGCCACATTGCCATTATTCCAATCAACCCGATGGCAACCGTAACTGCACTTTCTGCGGCTTTAATCATGCCTTCTGCCATTTCTCTGTACTGAAACCTGACGCCGCCGATTAAAACCGCCGATAAGACAAGAAATATCCAGATATAATTAAGCATTGTTTCGGTTTTACATAGAAATCCATCTTTCATCAAGAACCGAGATTAAGAGAATTTAAATCCTACTGTACACCTAATCCGTTTCATATCACTTAATTTAGGGAACCCACGCAAGAATATATTTGCATTCGTGTCCGTCAAAATATGAAACACCATTTATGAAGAATGAATCAAAAACAATTATTGTATTCATTTTATTTTTCTCAACGTTGTTAGCCAGAGAATTTGAGGGTTCTCGAAAAAATTCTATTCTACTCAATGGCGTCTGGGAATATGTTCAGGGGAATGGCATGGAAGAAGAAACCATTTTGAGCAACCGCGGCGATTATAAATGGCAAAAGGTGAATATTCCCGGTCCGTTCATGCCATACAACAATGAGGCAGCGACAAATATAAAATATATATGGACACGCAGGTCATTTACCATAACCGCTGAACAGGCGAAAAGCCTTGCAGTCCTGCGATGGAATCGGATTGCGAATGGCGCCGAGGCGTTCATAAATGGGAAAAAAATCGGTGAAAACGAACCCACAGGTCCTTATCAGGTTATTATTCCAGCCAGGGTTTTAAAACCGGGCGAAAACCTGATTGTTATCAAAGTTCGCGGCGCGCGAGGTGTTAAAAGAAGCAAATCCGGAAACCCACTCATCCCTGCCGGTTTTGGAGTCGGAATGCCTGAAATCACCGACGATATATGGATAGACTTTGCAAGGGATGTGTACATTAAATGGGCGCTTGCAATACCGGACATTGCTGGTGGACGTGTGAAAATTCGAGTAACGCCAGCAGGAATCAAAGAGATGTCTGATTATACAATCGTTGCGTTTATTAAATCCCATCCTGATGGAAGGACTGTCGGCGAAGGAAAAACACACGGCAGACTTGTGCCAGCTGCCAACCCGCTTGCATGTGAACATTTTTATGTGGATGTTCCTTTAACGCATTTTAAACTATGGACGCATGAATCGCCTTATCTTTACACGGCTATTATCAGGCTTGAGCACAATGGCGTTCTACTCGATGAGTTATCTTTCCGTTTCGGAATGCGCGAAATTACGGTCAAAGATGGCAATTATAAGTTGAATGGCAAAAACATATGGTTTCGCGGTTCAAACCTTGTTTTTGAATGGAACTGGGGCGACATTGTGAAGGGTAAAGAGGTGGATTACCTTGTAGGAGAGGCGCGCGAAATGAGCATGAAC
>JAOADO010000058.1 GCA_026417275.1 Verrucomicrobiia bacterium | reverse complement strand
TTGCCCCTCTGTAATTGGCAAATGCGGCATCAAACCAGTTCAGATATCGTTGCATAGCATCCGGGTAAATCAGATTCAACATGTGTCCTTCTCCACCTGGCGCCGCGCGTTTTACTTTCTGCCCCGAAGGTTGTTGCCAGATTGCGTAAACCATCCACTCGCCATTCTCTGGCGTCCATTCAATTGAACCATCGGATTTTATAAGAGAAGTTAAATCTCTGATTTCTGAACCTCTTTCGAACGCTATCAGTCGCTGGATTTTCTGTTTCTGGAAAGAAGCTGCATATTTTTCCCCTGCCTTAACGATGTTTGTCCGTAACATCAACCTCGCGTTGGCGTCATCGTCTGAAACAGTGGGACCGCCGAAACACCATCCTGTGCCGAGCGTCATATCAACATCCATGCCAAATTCGCGAGCCTTTTTCACAGTAAAATCGAGCATTTCCAACCAGCGCGGCGAAAGATACTGGATGTATTTGTCCTCCCAGCCTTTTGCGCCGTAAATCGGGATGATGTGCACGCCGCCCCAACCAGCGTTTTTCAATGTTGTTAATTCGAGAGCGATGTTCGTTTCATCCACGGCGCTTCCCATCCACCACCAATATGACCATGGACGTGCCGTTATGGAGGGTTCAATCCATGCAGATGGATTTACGAGAAGATTGACGTTTTTTGCCTCGCCAGCGGAACAAATTTGAAGCGACAGAAAAAAAATCACTGTCGCATTTATTATTCTGCGGTTAACAAAGATTTTCATTTAATCCCCTTATACAATCGGGAGGTTTACATTTCCAGTTTAATTCAAGATTGAATGAGAATAATCGCGAGGGTGGTAGTTTGCGCGGGAGGGCTGGATAATGGGAGTTTGTATGTTTTCTTGAACGGTAGGGCGGGAGCCAGACTATCCTGACCGGGATTTTTACATTCTAATTGATGCCATCTGGCGCATGCCGTGTGTGAGGAAATCAAGGTAATAAATCAACCGTTCTTTCATTTCAGTGCGTTTTACGATGGCGTCAATCAAACCGTGTTCGAGCAGGAACTCGGCGGTTTGGAAACCCTCCGGCAGTTCCGCCTGGGTTGTATCTTTTATAACGCGTGGACCTGCAAAACCAATCATTGCTTCTGGCTCGGAAATAATAAGGTCGCCAAGACTGGCGTAACTTGCCATAACGCCTGCGTAGGTTGGGTTTGTCAGGATGCTGATGTAAGGCAATCTTTGTTTGGCGTGGTAGGCGAGCGCGCCGCTTGTCTTTGCCATCTGCATAAGGCTGAACATTCCTTCATACATGCGAGCGCCGCCGCTCGTTGAAATGATAATGAGCGGAAGCCCGCGGTCTGTGGCGGTTTCAATTAACCGTGTCAATTTCTCCCCTACAACCGAACCCATTGAACCGCCGAGAAAACTGAAATCCATTACCCCGAGAGCCGACTTAAAGTTGCCTATTTGTCCAATGCCAGTGACAACTGCATCTTTCAACCCCGTCTTTTTCTGATTCTGCTCGAGTTTTGATTTATATGTGGCAACGCCCGTGAAGTTTAGAATATCCACGCTTGACATGTCAGCATCCATCTCCTCAAAACTACATGTCTCAACAAGGGAATGAATTCGTTCTCGCGCGCTAATCGGGAAATGATATTCGCATTTTGGACAGACCTTTAGATTGTCATCAAGGTCTTTATCATAAATCATGGATTCACACCTGGGACATTTTGTCCACAGTCCCTCCGGGATATCTTTCTTTTTGCCACCGGTCGTAACAATTTTTGGCTTTTTTATAGTCAGAGGTTCAGCCTGGGTGTTTGAGGAATTTGTTATTCCGTCCACACCGTTTGTTGTAACTATCGGTTTTTTGCTGAACGAGGTTGAACTCATTTTTTTGACAAAATAGTTTGGGAGTTTACGCTCTTGCCAGGGTAAGGACAAACACAGCAGATGCACCGCCTTTTCGAAGCGTTTTAGCGCATTCGTTAACGGTCGCGCCCGTCGTCATAACATCATCAACAAGAATTACTCTTAAATTATTGATATTCAAAGACTTCTTTTTCAAAGTAAATGCGTTTTTCACATTTTCCCCGCGCTTTCGTCGTTCCAGCGCGGTTTGTGTTTCAGTATATTTGACCCTTTTCAGGATGCTAACGTTCATTGGTATGTTCAACGCTTGCGAAAGCCTTAGTGACAGACGTTCTGCCTGGTTGAATCCACGTTCATTCTTCCGCGCAAAGTGCAGTGGAACTGGAACTATGCAATCCCAGTTCTCTGCATCAATCTCTTCTTTTGCCTTTTCAATTAACATTGACGCAAGAAACGGCTCAAACCACATTGCTCTGTTATATTTATACGCGCACAGGGCTTTTAAAATTGTTCCATTGTATTTTACCGCGGACCGAGCGATGTTGTAATAAGTCTTTTCATTCTGACACTTTTCGCATGTGAACTCCACGGTTATATTGCCCTCAAAATGCCTGCCGCACACCTTGCAGACTGGTGAAACTATGCGTTTAACGTCTTTGCAACATTCGCGGCATATATAACTTTCGCTTTTTGTGGCGCGCCGTTTTCCGCAAATTTGACAGATATCAGGATAAACCAGACTCAAAAAAATATCAACAAAAGATTTTGCGGCGTTGGTCTGGAACAGGTTCATTTAATTGTATCCGATTTATTATCAATATGTTGTTGTTTTGTAGCGCCCCATTTGCTTTTAGACTCTCTGAATAGATAAACAAGCAACAGGGTTGTTGGCAACAAGACGCCGAATGTAATCCATCCGTCTATTAACTTTGAACTCCCGAAAAACCAGACATTGTGACGTTCGCCAAAAACGGCGAAAAATCCGTAAGTTTTGAGCCAGAAAATCCAGCCTGCGTGTATTCCAATCGAAAAATACAGATTCCCCGTTCGTTTAAAAAACAGGGACAGAATTACACCCACAAGAAAGAGGTTTAAAAATCCTGGAATAAGGGCTTTAAAATCCCCAAATCCGCGCAACATGGTTAAAATTCCAACAAATCCAGAGTACCAGTGGACATCGGCTAGGCGCTCGATTTTTGCAAAAAAATGGACAATTGCGTAAATTGCGCTTGAGAATATGATGCCAAACCTCCACCCGTAAAACCGTTGGGTTGAACCAAGGACGCCGCCGCGGAAAACAAGTTCTTCGATAAAACTGACCACAATAGCGGACAAACCGGCGTTTAGAAAATGGCGAGCAATCTGAGACAACGTCCTTTCCGTGTTTGAAGAAACCGCACCAAGCACAAACGACGCAAGAACGGGGATGGACAACGTTGCCAGCCCGAATAAAAATCCGTAACATAATTTTTTCCAATGGGTTTTGAACGGAGCAAACCCCGTCTCTTCCACACTTTTAAATCCAAGTGAGCGCAAAAGCGGTATCAGACCAACCACAGCGATAAATATCATCGAACGGGACAAGAATTTGTGAAATCCCTTACTAATTAGATAATTACAGAACTGCAAGGAATCAGAGAATTGGTTCACGATAAAATACAGTGGCGGCGCGATGAGGGCGCTCCCGACGAAAATCACCAATAGATAGATTAAAATTGCCCGAACCGGACGCATGCAAACCAATTCTTTTGAGGATTGATTATTGCAGAATCTGGCGGAGATGGCAAAAAAAATCAGGATGAGAAGGCTTTAGACTACCGATTTGGACCGTGTATTGCATATGCGATGGACCTCCTGCCCCTCTGAAAGGTCAATCAATAGAGCATGTCGCTCATAAGGAATTATTCCTTATATCTGTATTTTTACGGTCTGGAGGCGCTTGCCAGCCCTATCATTAGATTTGTATTTACCACCCGCAATCTTCGGGATGAATGTTCGTATATTTAACGCTGAAACGCGGCTCTGCCATCATCTCTGCCACTGCGTCTCGCCATTTTTTATAATGCTCGGTTTCTTTGTGTGCGGTTGTTGCTTCAATGGAGCGGTAGACTTCTACGAGGATAAATTTTGTGGGGTCGTCCTGTTGCTGGATTACATCGAAGCGGGCAATACCTGGTTCTTTGACGCTCGCCTTTGCGTTTTCAATGCTTGCCTGCTTAAATTGCTCCACGCATTCAGGCTTGACGTTAATATGGACAAGAACGATGAGCATAAAATTTTGTAAATTGAGCGAAATTTTATCGAAAATCCAAAAAATTGCCAGATAATAAAAAGGATTATTGACATTTTTGGTTTTGTCTTTTTGAGTTATTCTCATACTGGCAATAAGAATTGTATGGTAAAACAAGTATTAGGCAAAGGACTTGGAGCATTGTTGGGGGGAACCCAGCAAAAGCAGGTCCCTGTTCCGATAACGCCGACTCAATCTCAACATGAGTCGGGATCGCCTTTTTCTGCGCCATCGGAAACTGTTGTTTCAAAGGCTCCGCAAGCGACTGTGGCATCTGTAAAAGAAGATATTATTTTTATTCCAATTGGTAAAATTAAAACCTCGTCAGTCCAACCGAGGAAGGATTTTACCCAGGAATCAATCAATGAACTTGCTGAATCAATTAAACAGAAGGGTGTGTTGCAACCGTTGATTGTTCGAAGGAGGGGCGAAGAATATGAACTGATTTCCGGGGAGAGGCGATGGCGAGCTTCGCAGATTGCCGGGCTTGAAACAGTACCAGCAATAGTACGCGATGTGGATGATAGGACGGCGCTTGAGATAGCGTTGATTGAGAATCTGCAACGTGAAAATCTAAATCCGATTGAAGAAGCCGAGGGTTACGCAAGACTTATAGAGAGTTTTAATCTTACGCAGGAAGAAGCGGCGGTGAAAGTTGGGAAAAACCGCGCAACAGTGGCAAACGCCCTCAGGCTTTTGAAACTTCCATCAGATATACAGGCGCTTTTAAGAAAGGGCAATATTAGCGCCGGTCATGCAAAGGCGATTCTTTCTCTTGAGAATTCGCAATTGCAAAAAATCGCGGCTGAAAAGGTTATAAAAGAAAGCCTGAGTGTTCGTCAGACCGAAGACCTTGTTAATTATCTTCTGAAGGCTACAGAATCTGAGTCAAAAACTGGAAAAAAGAAAAAAAATGAATCTTCTGATGCGCATATTGTTGACCTGGAGAGGCAACTTATGCAAAAATTCGGCACTAAGGTGTCGCTTCGTTACCGGGAAGGTAAGGGAGCTCTTGAAATTAAGTTTTTCTCGAATGAGGATCTTGAAAGAATTTTGAATATTATTGGTGTGAATCTGGACTAATAAAAATAAAGTAAAAATCTGGGAACGATATGGCAAATATTAACGAGAACACGGCACAATTAAGAGAAAATTGCGCTTCAAAACTTCTGGGAGCGCACGAAAAAGTTAACAATTTTAAGGCGTTTATCGGACTGGATGGGTTTGTGGATGAAATAATCCATGCCGTGGATAAGAGGATTAGCATTGATAAATTTGACCGAATTCCAACGATTTCAAAATTTGCAGAGAGGTTGGCGGCGGCTGCTGGGCGAAGCACAAACGTGGAACTTGTGCGGGTGATGATGAAGCTTGGTGGCAATGGTCCGATTATGGCGAATGCGCTGGCGGCGATGGGGATGAGGGTTACATATCTTGGCGCCCTTGGTTGGCCTAATGTTGACCCTGTGTTTGAAGAGTTTACAAAACGGGCTGAAGTGCATTCGATTGCAAATCCTGGACACACAGATGCACTGGAGTTCGAAGATGGTAAACTGCTATTTGGCAAACTTACACCGCTTAATGAAGTTAACTGGGAAAACATTGTTGCGCGGTTTGGAAGAGGAAAATTTGAATCCAATTTTAACAGTGCAAATCTCGTTGGTTTTGTAAACTGGACAATGTTGCCGTACATGAGCGACATCTGGAAGGTTCTGCTCAAAGACTTGTGTCCACAGATGAAGAACGGACGCAGACCGCTTTTTGTTGACCTTGCTGACCCGGAGAAAAGGAAAGCAGAAGACCTGAGAGAAGCTATCAATCTTTTGATTGAATTTAACAAATACTTCGATGTGATTTTCGGGATGAACGAAAAAGAATCCTACGAGGTGGGAAAGGTTCTTGGAATTGATTTGCCGCCTCACACTCAGGAAGGTGTTTGCCAGATTGCAACGGAATTGAATCGCCGAATTCCGGTGTCGACGATTGTTGTTCATCCGACTGCTTACGCTGTGGCTTCTTCAAATGGTAAGGTTACACTTGTTGAGGGACCGTTCACGCCCAAGCCTTTGATTACCACAGGGGCTGGAGACCACTTTAACGCCGGGTTCTGCCTTGGCAAGATGCTCGGGCTGGACAACGCGATGAGTTTGCTCTGCGGCGTTTCGACAAGCGGATTCTATGTTCGCACGGCAAAGAGTCCGTCTGTTAGCGACCTTGCAGGCATCATGAAAAACTGGCCCAGCAAATAGGAACAATCTGTTTATTTGCGAAACCCGCGCCCTGTGTTAAATTTTTGAAAAAAAACAGGCTGATGGTTCTTGAAAT
>JAOADO010000057.1 GCA_026417275.1 Verrucomicrobiia bacterium | reverse complement strand
GGCATCTGGTGTCCAAGACGGTCGAGCACAGAACCCGGTGGTTATTTGCCGTTTGAACAACTGTGGAACTCTGGATTTGTTCCATTTTGTTCCACGTGGAACAATTCGTCTTTCCAGAATGTAAAATAAGGGACCGGTTCATCCCCAGGTTGTATGGTCGTTTTGCTAAAGTCAATAGTTGAACGCAATAATCGAGGAGGTGTGCCAGTCTTTAACCGCCCTATTTCAAATCCGGTTTCTTGAAGTGATGCTGAAAGTCCAATTGCCGCAAATTCCCCTGCCCGTCCACTCTGAATACGTTGAAATCCGATATGAATTAGTCCATTTAAAAATGTGCCCGTGGTTAAGATTATTGTTTTTCCATGATATTGAATTCCAAGTCGCGTTTCCACACCATAGACAGCCCCATCTTTTGTGAGCAGTTTAGTGGCTTCGCCTTGTTTTAAATCGAGATTTGCCTGCCGTTCCAGGAGCCATTTCATGTAAAGTTGATAGGCTTTTTTGTCGCACTGGGCGCGGGTTGAATGAACAGCAGGACCTTTTTTTGTGTTGAGAATGCGAAATTGCAACCCGTTCATGTCTGCGGCAATCCCCATCACGCCTCCCAATGCGTCTATTTCTCGCGTAAGTTGCGCCTTTGCAAGCCCGCCAATTGCGGGGTTGCACGACATTTGCCCGATTGTATCGAGATTTATTGTGAGTAAAAGGGTCCAGCAGCCGATGCGGGAGGCCGCCATTGCAGCTTCAATCCCGGCGTGCCCCCCGCCAACGACTATAACATCGTAAGTCTTCGGATATACAAACATCTATTAAATATACCGCAAAGCCTTAAAAGCGGTAGCGGTAAGAACCATTGAAGATATTTTTTCTATGCGTCGCTCTGGATTTGCCGCCAGATGGTCGCAAATTAGGTATATCTCCTCGAGCATGTCTTCCGGTCTTATTCCTTTTGTCTTTTCTTCTTCCGTAATAATCCCTTGGGCTATTTCAAGGAGGGAATATGGTTGCTCGACGTGTTCGCGCAAGAATTTCAAAATCCTGTGTTGAAGAATCAATGCTTCTTTAGCCGCTTTTTTGCCGGCTTCAACACCAGGTTGGTCATATGCATTAATTTTAATCATGTTCGCATATAATCCCACCGCGCGCTCAAACAGGGCAATAAGCGCCCCAACCGTCTTTGCGGAAACGTCTGTCAATGTAATGGTTATAGATTCTCTGCCCTTTTCATAAAGGGCTTTCCGTGTGCCAAGATAAAAGCCAATAAGATAATCGCCGCTTGTAACATCTGGCATTTCTCCCAGGTCTTTCATCAAATCATCCGCCTGAAGATTAAATGCTCCAGAGGCTCTGTCCTTTAAAACTTCAATGAATGTTACGAAAAAGTCGTTCCTTCCGTCGCGAAGTTGTTGGATATACGCGTGTTGGTCTGTGGACCCTTTGTTGCCATAAACCGTAATACCTTGATTTACAACCTTTCCGTCAAGGTCTGTTTCTTTGCCAAGCGATTCCATAACCAATTGTTGGAGATATCGCGAAAACAGCTCAAGACGGTCCTTGTATGGCAAAATAACCATATTTTTATTCCCTTTTCCACCACCAGCATAGTACCACATTAGCGCGAGCATTGCCGCAGGATTTTTCCTGACGTCTTTTCCGCGCGTAAATTCGTCGCATTTGCTTGCCCCCCAGAGCAAATCGTCAATATTAAGTCCTTGCAATGCGGCGGGCAAAAGCCCAACAGCGGAAGTTTCGCTCGTACGTCCCCCAACCCAGTCCCACATCGGGAAAATTCCGAGCCAACCTTCTTCAGTGGCTTTTTTAAACAATTTGCTCGATTCATCCATTTTAGTTATAGCCACAGCGTGTTTCGCAAACACGAGCCCCTTTTGGGAATAAGCATATTCTATTTCTGCCATTGCGTTGCGTGTTTCTGCTGTTGTGCCGGATTTAGATATAACTATTGCCAGAGTTCTATCTAATTGATTACCAAGTATTTTTAAAATTCTATCGAAACCGTCTGGGTCCGTATTGTCAATGAAATAAGGCCTCATTTTGTCTGTTGCCACGTCCCCGAGAGCGTTCGAAACGAATTGCGGACCAAGTATTGAGCCCCCTATGCCTATAACAAGCAAATTGTCGAATTTTAAACCGTTCTGGCTTTTAATTTTTTGCGTGTGAACCGATTCGGCGAATTTTTTAACTTCTTCCACCGTACTTTTAATGCTTTTTGTGATTTCCCTGTCCGGCGCAAGTTCAGGTGTGCGTAGCCAATAATGCCCAACCATCCGATTTTCCGTCGGATTCGCAATTGCGCCTTTCTCCAGTTTTATCATACTCAGAATTGCACGTTCGGCGCGTCTCTGGTTTTTAATCATGAATTCGTCGGTAAAATTCATCCGACTTATGTCCATCGCCATCCCAATATCATCATTTCTCCAATAAAACGTCTGAAACCTCTTAAACAATTGTTCTTTATTCATAAAAAATTCCCTTAGTTTTTAAAGATTTTCCAATTCTATAATTTTAATATTTGCAAAAAATTATTTTCAGGACAAACAGAAAAATTAGTTTTGCGTTTGTTTTGGCTGTTAATTATTATAAAAGACTATTTTTGGCTGTTGAGTATCTATTAGTTATTCTTATCTATTTTGAGTAATTTAACAATTACCATAAATGATTCTCCGCGCAGTTGCAGTGGTAGAGTATCGGTCGAATCCAATTTTTAATTATGTGTTTGAATTATTATTTTCAGGAGCGGTTGATTGTGGGGATATTATTTTGATATCGTCAAAATAATTTCTATGTTAATGGATGTATCCGATACAGGTTTATGTTTTCAAAGAAGGACTCTGTATGGAACTTAGAGTTAAAAAACATGTTTTATTCTGCACTACAATAAAGATATATAACGCCCGCTTTATACAGGAGATTTTCTGATTTGTTGAAGTTTCACCTGGAGCTGTTTAAATTTGATGATATCATAAAGATATTATCAGCATTAAAATAGTAAAATGAATATAAAATGGAGAATAAATCTGCTGAACAATTGAAGAGTTGAAGGTTTATGGTGTTGAAAAGAATTTAAACTGCTTTTCTATCTGTTCATATGAACCTGAACGCCCATTCTAATATAATGATCTGGATGAAGAGGATTTTTTGTATTGTGATATTTTGATAAGTGAATCTTATTCATCCCGTATTGTTTTCCAGTTGTTTGTGGTTTGGAAAAAGACACACTTACAAACTACTGAAGCAATCATTTTCGCAAAACAAAGCAATATTTTGCAAAGCAAGAGGTTGAGCGGTTTAACGCATAATCATGGGTTTTTTGTTCTTTTAGTTTTACAGGGTTGTTTAAAACTGTTGAATTGTGGCGCGTTTAGCCATGATTGCCTGAATAATTTTTTCCGCGAGCGACGGTTTTTCGATGATGGCTTTCTGGGCGGATTCTTTGCCTTGTCCGATTAGTTCTCCACCGAATTGAAGCCAGGAGCCTTTGCGTTCGATTACACCATATTCGAGTCCGACGTCAATTATGTTGCCTTCTTTATTGATGCCCTGGTTGAAGAGTATTTCGAATTCTGCTTCTGCGAATGGAGGCGCGACTTTGTTTTTTACGATTTTTGTTTTTACATGACTGCCGATTGTGTTGCCGGCTGAGTCTTTTATATTGTCTTTTTTTCGAATATCAATCCGCACGCTTGCGTAGAATTTGAGGGCTTTGCCGCCGGGTGTGGTTTCGGGATTTCCGAACATAATGCCGACTTTTTCTCTAATCTGGTTTGTGAAGATGCAAGTTGTGCGGGCTTTTGCAATGATGCCGGTGAGTTTTCTGAGCGCCTGGCTCATCAGCCGCGCCTGCATGCCCATGGTTGCCATGCCGATTTCGCCTTCCAGTTCAGCTTTTGGAACGAGGGCTGCCACGGAGTCTATAACCACGACGTCGAGGGCGTTAGACCTTACCAGTGTTTCGCAGATGGAGAGGGCTTCTTCTCCGCTATCGGGTTGGGAGACGAGCAGGTCGTTCAGGTTGACGCCGAGTTTTTTTGCATAGGCGGGGTCGAGGGCGTGTTCGGCATCTATGAACGCTGCTAAGCCTCCGGCTTTTTGGGCATTTGCGATTATGTGGAGGACAACTGTTGTTTTTCCGCTTGATTCAGGACCGAAAATTTCGACAATTCTGCCGCGCGGGACGCCGCCAACGCCGAGTGCAAGGTCGAGGGCAAGCGCGCCTGTGGGTATGACCTCGATTTTCTTTTCCGCTACAACGTCGCCAAGCCGCATTATACTGCCATCGCCGTATGTTTTGTGGATTGTGGAAATTGCCGCTTCAAGTTCTTTCATTCGCGCGGCACCTGTTTTTGCCGCGTCTGTTGCTGTATTTTTTTCTGAAGGTTTTGTCGCCATGATTTGCCTTTCAAAAATCGTCCAAGCAGTTATTAATTTAATAAACCGATTAAGTCAATGTTTAATAATTTTAATGGTTATAGGGATCTGAGGGTTAGTTGTTTATGTGTGAGAGAAATCCAATGACGATATGGTTCATGGGGCAGGGGATGGGAACAGTTTTTTTTATTGTTCACGGGTTGCTTGTTATTGCTCCCCAATTGATGCCGTGTCTTTCGGCATAAGCGGCAAAGGATTTTTCGTGTCTCATCAGGACAGCGCGGACTATGCTTGAATCGTCCGCATAGCCGATTTCGGGTATTATGTCGGGTATTATGTCGCTTTTTTTATGGGCGTAAATGAGGGCAAACGCGGCTTCGGCGACGGCGTAGTACGGCAGGTTTTTTTCCGCTCCGTCCATGAAGTCTTCTATTGCATCTGCAAAAAATTGAAGTTGAAGGCTAAGGTGCGGGTATTTTGAGGATTTTATTTGTGTAAATTCAAGTTTCCAGAGTGGAAGATGTCTTAATATCTTTTCGAGGATTGAGGGTGTTATCTTTGAGGCGCCCTTTATAAGATAGTTTACGATTTCTGGCATGTTTCAATTATTAGAAGTTCTTAATAAAAAATCAATATTTATTTTTCCCGGGTGTGTGTATCTTTTTGGGATGTCTTTTCCCGATGATCGTTCTATTTTGGAGATAAGTTGAATGGTGTTTAGTATGGTTTTTGTGTTTTTTTGGTTATTTGAACAGGTGGGGCAGAAAGGCGTTATCTTGACACTCTATTAGTTGAAAATATATTGATAGACGAAATGTCTGAAGACTTTACATTCGGTTGCGATAAAGAGGAGCCCGACTCTGAGCTCCAGCTTGAAACGCTAAAAAAGTTCTTACCGGCGCAAAAGGGGTGTTGGGAGGGAATTTCTGATGAAGAGTGGAATGATTGGCAGTGGCAACTCCGGAATAGAATTACCACGCTTGAACAATTAAAGGGGCTTCTTCCGCTTACTTATGAAGAAGAGAAGGGGGTAAAGTATGCCGGCAAGCGGCTGGCTCTTGCTATTACTCCGTATTTTTTTAATTTGATTGATAAGAGTAGTTCGGATTGTCCTATTCGGCGCCAGGTTGTTCCACGAGTTGAGGAGGTTAATGTGGCTCCATGGGAGTATGCGGATCCGTGCGGTGAGGAGTCTTTTACGCCTGTTGATGGGATTGTCCATAGATATCCGGACCGTGTGTTGTTTCTGGTAACAGACCGTTGTGCGGCTTATTGTCGTTATTGTACGCGTTCGCGGCTTGTTTCGAATGCCACGGGATATGATTTTCATCCGAATTTTGAAAAACAAATAGACTATATCCGCCGTCATAGAGAAGTTCGCGATGTTCTGTTGAGCGGGGGGGACCCTCTGCTTCTTACAGATGCGAAGATTGGGGATTTGCTCGAGAAGCTGCGTTCGATACCGCATGTTGAGCTTTTGCGGATTGGCACCCGGATTCCTATTTTTCTTCCACAGAGGATAACTGTGGAATTGTGTCAGACGCTTAAAAGGTTTCATCCTCTTTTTATCAGCATTCATACGAATCATCCTAAAGAATTGACGGTTGAAGCGAGGATTGCGCTCGAACGGCTTGCCGACGCAGGAATTCCGCTCGGGAATCAGTCTGTGCTTTTGCGCGGTGTTAATGATAATCTTGTGGTTATGAAAGCTCTTGTGCAGAAGCTTATCATGTGCCGCGTTAAGCCTTATTATCTTTATCAATGCGACCTTGTTTCTGGAACCAATCATCTAAGAACAGGTGTTCACGAGGGAATAGAAATAATAAAGGGATTGCGCGGATACACCAGCGGCTATGCTGTTCCTCAGTATGTGATTGATGCCCCGGGCGGCGGCGGCAAGATTCCGATTGGCGCAGACTATACTGTGAGCCACACTGATTCTAAAATTTCTATGAGAAATTATGAGGGAAAGATGTTTGAGTATCCGGAAGGGGCGGACAGTACAATTTTTGGTGAATCAAGAACCAACCGTGAGTCTTAGACGCTTTTACAATAGATGTGGTGCGTTTTTTGGGGGTTGGGTTACTGTTGGGAGTCTTTGATT
>JAOADO010000056.1 GCA_026417275.1 Verrucomicrobiia bacterium | reverse complement strand
GGGGTTTCTGTGAATGTGTCTGGTAGGTGTTTGTTGTGGTGTTTATAGGGTGTTGTTTCGATTTTGTTTTGGAGGATGTTTTCTGGTTGCATGGGGGTAGATTGTCTCTGGGGGGTGAGTGGGGTTGTGTTGAGTTTGTTTTGCCAGAGGTGTGTTGGGTTTTTTTGTGTGGATTAGGTCTGTTTCGTCCGTTTGTTATGTTATTATAATTTGGGTGGGCTGGGAATGGATGTTTTCTAAATCGGAAAGTTTGGGTAAATAGATAAGATTGGGCGGCATTCTGCCGCCCAGGATTGATTGTGAAGGTTTGCGAGAAGGTTTGTTTTATTTCTTTTCTACAATCCAGATGTTGCGGTAGAAGACGGGGTTGCCGTGTCCCTGGAGTTGGATTGGTCCGCCGTTAGGGTCTTCTTTTTTGCCGCCGCCAGTTGGTCCTTTTAGTTCGAGGTTTTCGTGAATGAGGACTCCGTTGTGTTTAACTGTGACGATGGCGTTTTTGATTTTTTTGCCTGATTCGTCGTATTTTGCGGCGGTGAAATCAACGTCGTAGGTTTGCCATGTAAGCGGCGGGAAGCACATGTTGACCAGTGGTCTGGCTTGAGTGTATATGCCGCCGCATTCGTTGTCTTCGCCTTTTAAGCCAAAGCTGTCGAGGACCTGGATTTCGTATCTGTCCTGGAGGTAGACGCCGCTGTTGGCTCTGTCCTGACCGCGGGCTGTGGGTTTGAATGGGAGGTAGAATTCGAGGTGGAGGGTGAAGTTTGTGAACCATTGTTTGCTTTTGCAGCCAGCGGCGAGGAGTTTTTGTCCCAGTTCGTCGAAGTGTCCGCCTTGCCATGCGTCGCAGTTTGAGCCGTCGAAGAGCACGAGAGCGTCTTTCGGGGGTTTGGCGCCGAGGGTTGGGCTTGTTCTGTTGGTTTTGGTCATTGTGTAGGTCTGGTCTGTGTCTGTTTTTATTGTGATGGTTCCTCTGGCGAGGGTGTAAATCCATCCGTTTTGTTTGTTTGTGAACATGATTGAGCCGTTTTCGACGCGTTTTCCGTCGATTTCTGTTTTGGGGGAGTTGTCCCATCCTGCGCCAGGCAAGCCGCCTTTGTGTATAACCATTCTGAATCTGTCGTTGCCGAGTGCGATGATTTGGGCTCCGCCCCAGTTGTTTACGTATTCGCCCTGGTCGAGCCAGTCTTGACCTGCTGTTTCAGGGGTCAGATAGGTTGGCGGCGGAGGCGGTTTTGGTTTTGGCTGTTGTTGCGTCTGTGCTCCGCCGCCTGTGTTTTGCGCAAACAAATTCGCGTTAATTAAAATTGCAAATAATCCAGCAATCAGTTGTTTTTTCATATTTGTTTTGATTTGACGTTATGATTTTGGATTTATTCAGGGTTTGAGATTTTGCGAATTTTTATGTTTCGCAGTGCGCCAGTGGTTGACCATGTGGAGAAGCCGAATGGGGCGGAAAGTTCGATGTCGCCAGGGCGAAGTGAGATTTTTTTGCCTTTGTGGACAACGTCGATGATTTTTTCGTTATTTATCCATGTCTGGATTTTGTTTTCTGTGACTCGGATGCGTATTTTGTACCATTTGCCGTTTTCAAAGTTCATGAATTTGGAGGTTTCGTTTTCTGAGGCGTCCATGTCGTCGAGGCTGGAGATGCCGACGGTTCCGCCGCCCCAGCCGCCGAGGATGAATGTGCATGGGTTTGTGTTTACGAGGAATGTGAGGCTTCCAAAGAAGTCTGTGGAGTCTACTCGCATTGCTTCGTATTCAACTTCGTAGTTGATTTTTGGTGGGTCATTTGTCCATTTAATGCCTGTCATGTACCCCATTCCGAGGATAATCTGTCCGTTTTTTACTGTGACTTCGCCTTTGCCTGGATAGTCAATAATTTGCCAGCCGTAGAGGGAAAAGCCATCGAACATTGGTTCCCATGGGGTGGTTTCGGTCTGTTGCGGTGTTGTTTTTTCTGGTTGTTTTGATGTGGTTGAGGCGGTTGGTTGTTGGGGAGCCGAATGTGTGTGTGTTTGTTGGTTCAGGTTTGTTTTTGTTGGTGTGGATGTTTTTTTGCATGTTTTGCATGCGCAGGCGTTCAGGAGTGTCAGTGCGGCGATTGCAAATACGCAAGATAATTTCGTCAATGAGAGCCTTGTTTTCATGGTTTTATTTTTAAACATGGTTTTGGATAAATAAAGAAAATATTTATTGCAAGGTGGTGGTTCTACGATTGGGGAGGTGGGTAGGCTGGTTTGTGTGTAATGATGATTCTTAAAATAAAATTCTTGTTATGTTGAGGGATATGTAATAGTTTGTTTTTAAATCCCTATGAAAACAAAAGGCGCAAATATTGGTTTTTCTTCAAGGTGCGGTGCTGGATGTTCACGGAGGCAATTTATATTTGCCGCAGTTGGCGGCATGATTGCGGCTTCGGAGTTAATCAGCAGTGGGGCGCGGGACAAGGTTGATGAGATGTTGTCCGAGCTTCAGCCGAAGTCGAAGGTTCGGGTCGGGAAGATTTATGTGGGGCGTGCGAATCCTGGTTGGCCTATGGCGGCTGTGGATTTAAAGGGTGAGGTTGAGCGGTATGAGCGAGAGCTTGGGAAATTGGGTCTGGAGCTGGCTGATGTTGAGTTTATTGATGCAGGGCTTGTGACAAGCGAGAAGGATCTTGTTCAGGCAAAGGAGAGGTTAAAGAATGCTACCGGGATACTTGTGTTTCATCTTACGCTTGGGACGGGTGGGTTAATTGCCGGGTTGTTTGATTTAAATATTCCTGTGATGATTTTTACCATGCCGTATTGCGGGCATGAGTGGCATGTTGTGCCGACGTGGCAACGGCAGGGGAAGCTTGTGGATATTCTGCCGTCGAGCAAATTTGGAGATGTGGTTGAGGCGATACGTCCGTTTCGGGCGATTCAAAGGTTGCGGGAGGGGCGTATTCTTCATGTAAGTTTTGGGGAGGCAGACCAAAAGTATTGTGCAGCGGTAAAGGAGAAGTTTGGAACGGAGATAATTTCAATAAAACTCCCGGATTTAGAGAAGGCGTGGAGGGGAGCGTCTGAGGAGGAGGTTGTGGCGGATGCGTGCAGGTGGATGAAAGAGGCGCAGAGGATTGTTGAACCGAGCAAGGAGGAGATAGAGAAGGGGGCGCGAATGTATATTGCTATGAAAAATCTGCTTAGAGAATATCGGGCGCAAGCTATTACGATGAATTGTCTTGGGATGGGGTTGGTTGACAGGGGGATGGGGTATCCGTGTCTTGGGTTTGTGAGGTTGAATAATGCGCTTCTGGCTGGTGTATGCGAGGCAGACCTTAAGTCTACGATGACGCAGTTGATGTTTACCTGGCTTGTTGGCAGGACTGGGTTTGTGACTGATCCGATGTTTGATTATTCAAATGGTACGATTATTCACGCGCATTGTGTTGCGGCAACAAAGATGGAGGGTCCAAACGCGAGGGCGTCTGCTTATCATATCAGGACGCATCTTGAGGATAATCGGGGGGTTTCTCTTCAGGTGCGGTTGCCTGTTGGAAAAAAGGTAACGATGGCGCGGTTGATTGGGACTGATATTTTGTTATACAGTACGGGAGAGGCTGTTGATAGTCCGTTTGTTGAGCGCGGGTGCAGAAGCAAGCTTGTTGTGAAAGTTGATAATATTGAGAAGTTTTTGAGTAATTGGTCGAGTGGGTTGCATCGGGTTATCTTTTATGGGGACCATAGTCGTGATGTTGCGAGATTTTGCAATTTCATGAGAATTAAAATAGCGCGCGAAGGGACTGATGATTTACAGAATATGGGTGGACTTGAGTGGAATCCGTGGGTTCATGCTTAGGGTGGAGTGGATGCATTGTTTTTGGTTAAGAATTGGGTTTGGTCGTATTAGTTAAAAGCGGTTTTGGGTGGTTCTGTTTGTTTTGTGTTTTTGGATTAATTGGAGAGGGGGGGTAATTTTATCTGTTTGCGTGTGGTTATGGAGGATGATGTTTTCAAAAGTGCTCTGAATGGTTTCATTGTTGTTGATGATTTATCTTATAAAACTGGTGATTTTTGTGTTACAGGGTTAGTTTTATGAAAAGGGGGTGTTGATTATTATAAAAGCAAAGATATTATTAAGTGTGTGTGAAACATTATGGTTCCTGGAATGTCTGAAAATTCTGAAGAATTTAAGGTTTCCTCTTTCAGGGCAAGACTAAAAAAAGGCGTTCTGAAGGCGAGGAATTTTGAGATAAATTATGGCAATCGCGCGGTTGTGATGGGAATAGTGAATGTTACCCCGGATTCGTTTTTTGACGGTGGCAGGTATTTTGATAAGGAGCGCGCGGTTGAGCGGATTTATGAACTTGTTGAGCATGGTGCCGATATAATTGATATTGGTGGCGAAAGCACACGTCCAGGGGCAGAAGAGGTTAGTGAAGGTGAGGAGTTGCGTCGGGTTATTCCTGTTATTGAGGCTGTTGCGAGCAAAATCAGGGTGCCAATTTCGATAGACACGATGAAGCCTGTGGTTGCAAAGGCGGCGCTTGAGGCTGGGGCGTGCATTGTGAACGATGTTGGGGCGAATCGTGATAATGCTTTGATGTGGGAGGTGGCGGCGCAGAGTGGGGCGGCTTATGTTATAATGCATATGAAAGGGACGCCCCGGACGATGCAGATGAATCCTGTGTATGAAGATGTGGTGGCGGAGGTTGATGGGTTTTTCAGGGATAGGATTGGTCATGTTAAAGCCGCAGGTGTGCGGGAGGATTCGATTGTGCTCGACCCTGGAATTGGGTTTGGAAAAACTGTTGAACACAATTTATTATTATTAAGGAATTTGTCTGTTTATGTTAAATTTGGTATGCCGTTGTTAATTGGGGTTTCGAGGAAATCCTTTATTGGCAGGGTTTTGAATCTTGATGTAAAAGATAGAATGATTGGCAGTGTGGCGTGTGAGTTGTTTGCGTGGTTGAACGGGGCGGCAATTATAAGAACGCATAATGTTAAAGAGACTTTGCAGGCAATAAGAATGGTGGAATCAATTTTGTATGTGACAAGAAGCGGTTTGTGAAGCGAATAATTGAATTTATTGAAATTGCATGGAAGCCGGCGGTGGAAATTTTAATACTGGCGACGATTATATATTATTTAGCCGGCTTTTTGCGGAGGACCCGTGGTTGGCCTGTGGTCATCGGGTTTGTGGTATTGCTTTCTTTGACGATTCTTGCGACGTTGTTTGAGTTTCAGGTTCTTTCGTCGTTATTGCAGTGGTTTTTTGCTTTTTCGGCTGTTGCGATTATTGTGATATTCCAGCCTGAGTTTCGTCGGCTTCTTGCAGAGATTGGTACGTTTTCTGTGTCTACAAACAATAGGAATCAGAGGCAGAATATAGAGGAGATTCTGCAGGCTGTGGAGAATCTATCGGAGTTAAAAATCGGGGCATTGATTGCGATAGAGAATTCGATGCCATTGCGCGATTATGTTCAGAATGCTGTGGATGTGGATTGTCTTGTTACAAGGGAGATGCTGGAGACTATCTTTTTTCCGAACAACGCCATTCATGATGGGGCGGTGATAATAAAGGGCGACCGTATTAAGCACGCTGCCTGTATTTTGCCTTTGACCCAGCGGGAGGATTTGAGCAAGTCTATGGGAACGCGGCATCGCGCCGCTATTGGGTTAAGCGAAGAAACCGACGCGTTTATAGTTGTTGTTTCAGAAGAAACTGGAGCAATTTCTTATGCTTACAGGGGAGAGTTGATTAGAAAGGTTTCTATTGAGACTTTGAGGGATGTTATGACGGCGGAGCTTGTTCCTCATAGTGAATCGAGATTCTTCAGAAAGTTAAGATGGTTGTTTAATAGAACAGTGTCGCCTCTGTTTCGGAAAGAGAAAAAATAGGTTATGGATATACAGAAAGCGCTGACAAAGAATTTAAGTCTCAAGGTGATATCGCTTTTGCTTGCGATTATGATATGGTTTGCGATTTATGCGTTTCAGCATGATATCAGGTTTGGGAAGTCTTTGATGGAGCAAACGCGTTCTTTTCCGAATCATCCGATAACTGTTATGAAGACTGCGGCGGATGTTAATAGTTACAGGGTTGTCCCGAGCGATGTTGATGTTGTTTTGAGGGGGCCGCCCCAGATAATGGAGTCTTTAACGGAGCATGATATTGAGGTTTATATTAATTTGACAGATGTTGTGGATGCTGAAAAGATAGAAAAAAAGGTGATTGTAATTCCTCCGGAAAATGTTAAGGTGGTTGATATAAAACCTTCTGTTGTGCGAATTGAAAAGATAAAGTAATAATGTTAAAAAGGAGGCAGAATGACGAACACGCGAAAGAAAATTTTTGGAACTGATGGTGTTAGAGGCACCGCCAATATTGAGCCGGTTACTGCTGAGACCGCTTTAAAATTGGGGCGAGCGGCGGCGCATGTGTTTAAGCAGGTTGAGAAGCAGGCTCGTGGGAGGGGGCGCCACAAAATCGTAGTTGGCAAGGATACTCGGCTTTCCGGTTATATGCTTGAGACTGCTGTGACGAGCGGTATTCTTTCGATGGGTGTTGATGTGCTTTTGATTGGGCCGTTGCCGACTCCTGGGGTTGCGTACATTACACGCAGTTTGCGCGCTGATGCGGGGATTGCGATAACGGCGTCTCATAATCCTTATCAGGAC
>JAOADO010000055.1:6612-6879 GCA_026417275.1 Verrucomicrobiia bacterium | reverse complement strand
GCGAACAGGAGCCTGACGGAAGTTGGTTTGGCAGATGGGGTGTTAATCATATTTATGGAACTGCCCTTGTGTTGCCAGGACTGAAAGCCATCGGTTTCGATATGCGAGACCCGCGTATTATGAAAGCCGCTCAATGGCTTGCTTCTCACCAGAGCAAAGACGGCGGCTGGGGCGAATCTTGCGCTTCCTATATGGACGATTCACTAAGAGGCAATGGACCCAATACTCCGACTCAAACTGCATGGGCATTAATCGGGTTGCTGGCAG
>JAOADO010000055.1:0-6602 GCA_026417275.1 Verrucomicrobiia bacterium | reverse complement strand
CTATTTCCCTTTGCAGGCATTGGGGCGCGCCCGCCTCTACTTTGCAGGCAAAAAAACTTACCTCGATAGATAGACCAGAGTTTTATCATATTTTGTTTTCTAATAACCTCAGAAAAAAATATTAAAAAATAGAGCATTGTAATTCTGTAAACGAATGGTATTGGAACATGATTCTCTATTGTTTGATAACATTATAAATGCTCCCCTAAAATTTGACTTTAACTTGAAGTGGTGTTTTATAGTAACTAATGAAAACAATTAGAATAATTTCCGGAACAAACAGGGATGAAAACAACACTTCCAAGATTGCGCATGAACTTCTGCGTGTTTATCGTGACCTGGGCGCTGATGTTGAAATAATTGATTTGCGCAAACTGCCATCGGAAATCTTCAGTGGCGCGGCATATCAGGAAAAACCAAAAGGGTGGGCAGAATTTCAGGACAAAATTGACACCGCAGATGGTCTTGTCGTTATTACACCAGAATACAACGGCAGTTTTCCAGGCGTCCTTACCTATTTTATTGACATGCTTGAATTTCCGAAAAGTCTTCAGGGGAAACCATGTTGCTTTATTGGATTATCCGCAGGCATATGGGGCGGACTTCGAGCAGTTGAGCACCTGCAGGATATTTTCATTTACCGCGGAGCGCTCATTTTTCCAAAAAGCGTGTTTATTCCAAACATATACACCTGTCTGGATGAAAAAGGAAATATAACCTGCGATGAAATAATAGAGCGGCTTAAAAACCAGGCATTAAGTTTTATTGACTTTGTTAGTCATTCTGGCAAAAAAGATTAGTAAATCTTTTTTGCCATGAAAATCATAGACAGAATCGGGGTTTGCAGTTGGTCGTTGCAACCGGACTCTCCGGAGATTCTGGTTCAAAAACTCGAGCAATCAGGAATACGCAAGGTGCAAATCGCGCTTGACCCTGTCAGGGAAAATCCGCGTGTCTGGGCGCGTTTGAAAGATGTTTCTCAAGCTTGTGGCATTGAAATAGTTTCAGGCATGTTCGGGTGTGTTGGGGAGGATTATTCCACACTTGAATCTATAAAAAAAACCGGCGGCATCGTCCCCGACCACACATGGGAGCAGAACTGGAAGAACATTCAGGAAACAATCAGAATCGCAAAGGACTTCGGTCTCAAACTCGTAACTTTTCATGCTGGATTTATACCGCACGATAAAAAAGATCCGAGTTTTGAAAAACTGAGTGGTAGATTGAGAAAAATTGCGGATGCGTTTGGAGAAGCAAGAATTGCACTCGGGCTTGAAACTGGTCAAGAAACCGCAGAAACCTTGCGCTCTCTCCTTGAAACATTGGGGGCAAAAAATGTAGTAGTTAATTTTGACCCGGCGAACATAATTTTGTATGATAAGGGCGATCCCGTAAAATCTCTCAAAACCCTGTATCCATGGGTTCGTCAATGTCATTTAAAAGACGCAACACGAACAAAAGTTCCCGGCACATGGGGTGAAGAGGTGCGACTTGGAACTGGCGAAGTTGATTGGAGGGCTTTTTTCACCGTCTTGATTGAAAACGAATTTACAGGAAATTTATGTATAGAACGGGAAGCGGGGACTCAGCGGATGGCAGACATAACCGCCGCCTTTCAATATGTTAAAAACCTGTTCAACGAATAATACGGAGGCATTATGAACGGAAAACAAAAGGTGAGAGTTGGACTCATTGGTCTTGGATTCATGGGCGTTACACATTTGAATGCATACCAAAAAGTTTCTGATGCAGAAATCGTCGCCGTGTGCGATGCTGTGAGAATTCCTGAAAACGGTAAACTGGTAAGCCAGGGTAACATCGGAACAGGAACCGAACTTAAGCTCGATTTCACCAGAATCAAAGCCTACCGCGATTATCAGGAAATGTTGAAAAATCCTGATGTTGAACTTGTTGATATCTGTGTGCCGACGCCTGCGCATCCTGAAATAGCTATTGCCGCAATGGAGGCAGGAAAACACGTTGTTTGTGAAAAACCAATGGCACGAACATCTGAACTTGCAAAGAAAATGCTCGATGTATCCCGTAAGAACGGGAAGATGCTGATGCCCGCTATGTGCCTGCGTTTCTGGCCTGAGTGGTCCTGGTTAAAAAATGCTATTTCCGAAAGCAGATATGGCAAAATACTGGCTTTGCGTCTGCGTCGTGTATCACAACCGCCAGGCTGGAGCAAATCCACTTATTTCGATGGCAAGGCTTCTGGCGGCGCCTTGTTCGACCTTCATATCCATGACACCGATTTTGTTCAGTTCTGTTTTGGAAAACCGAAGTCTGTTTATTCAAGCGGTTTCACTTTTATCAGTGGTTGCATTGACCACGTAGTTACGCTTTACGAGGTTGAACAAGGAGTGGTTGTTTCCGCAGAAGGTAGTTGGGCAATGACCGAAGGCTTCGGATTCAACATGTCTTACACGGCAATTTTTGAAAAGGCAACCGCTGATTATGATTGCTCACGCGGCAAAGATTCATTGAAACTTTTTGAACAGGGAAAAAATCCAACCACGGTAATCTTTGGTGACGAAGATGGCTATGCTGGTGAATTAAAACACGCGGTGGAATGTGTTTTGAGCGGAAAACCTCCGCGCATTGTTACCGCCGAAGAGGGAGTAAGCGCCATAGAAATTTGCGAAGCAGAGGAAAAGAGTGTATATTCCCGGTGTTCGGTTAACTTATAACGAACATCAGGAATGCTAATATGAAAAAAATGACCGCGATAATCGCGACGATAATGACAATAGGAGCAATGAGTATGGCAAAGGCAGGAGAAAACAATGTTGCATTGAAACCAGGAGATAAAGCGCCGGTCTTCGAAGCAAAAGACCAGAACAGCAACACGTGGAAACTTACAGACTTCATCGGCAAGAAACATGTCCTGCTCTATTTTTATCCGAAGGACAATACACCCGGATGCACGAAACAAGCGTGTTCGCTTCGGGACAACATTGGCAGTTTTAAATCCGCGGATGTTGAAGTCGTTGGTATCAGCGCTGACAGCGCGTCAAGCCACAAGAATTTCATTGAACAACATGGCTTGAATTTTAACCTGCTCGCCGATCCTGAATGTAAAATCATTGACTTGTACGGAACGAGAAATCCGGGAAAATCAACATCGCGGCGAGTTAGTTTCTTAATTAACAAAGAAGGCAAAATAGTGCATATTGTTGAGAACCCCGATTATCAAGTTCATATTGAAGAAATGACAAAAGCAATTGCCGGGCTTAAAAAATAGTCCGTAGAATATTGCTAAGTTCTCAGTTACGTCATAAAATCCGCGAGCCGCTTCTTGTAATCCTCTAAAATTGCAGCGGTAGCAGTTGCTCCACAACGTGTAGCGCCAAGGTCTTTGACTTTAATTAAACCGTCCAGCGTGCGGACTCCGCCGGCGGCTTTTACCTGAACCTTTGAAGAACATGAAGCGCGCATAATGGCAAGGTCATGCTCAGTGGCGCCTTTGTAATTGTATGAACCGTCGGGTTGTCTGACGAAACCGAAGCCCGAGGACGTTTTAACCCAATCGGCGCCTGCGCATTCGGAAATCTGGCACAACTTGCGGATGAGGTCATCTCTGCTCATACCGTTTACGCCATCTACGAGATAATCAGTCTCGAAAATGACCTTAACCTTTGCGCCATGCTTGTGTGCTTCGGCACACACAATTTTTATTTCGTTTTCCACATAATCAAAGTCGCCGCTCAAAGCCTTGCCGATGTTAATTACCATGTCAATCTCAACAGCGCCATCTTTGCAAGCGAGTTCGGTCTCGTATCGTTTGACCTCTGTCAAACTGTTACCATGCGGAAATCCGATGACGCATCCAACTTTGACGTCAGTACCTTTCAGTAATTCAGCCGCCCTCTTCACAAAATAAGGCTTAATACAAATGCTTGCGACATTGTATTTTGCCGCAAGCTTGCATCCATCCTCCAGTTCTTTATCCGTCAATGTAGGGTGCAACAGCGAGTGGTCAATCGTTTTTGCAATTTCTTCGTACGTGTATTTCATAGTGCGGTGTCAGCAGTAATATTGAGTTGTTTTATTAATCAAGCAAGTACCTTAATCCATTTATTTACCTTGTTGCTTTCAATAATCGCTTCACAAATAGCAACCTCATAGTGTCCATCGGCAGCAGTTGCAAAGAAAGGATTTTCAACTTTGCCCATTGCGATTGTCTGATACACGGCGCGGAAGCACATTTTAAAAGTATCCGGAAATCCTTCAACATGCCCTGCTGGATAATCCACAAAATTACTTATACTCGGACCAAACGCCGGCGTATTTCGGATTGCTATCTCGTTAGGATTATCGCGATTTCCAAACCAGATGGATTCGGGCTCTTCTGAACACCATGCGGCGGACTTTTTTGAACCATAGATTTCAATTCTTATACAGTTCTTGCGTCCAGCCGCAACCTGCGAAACTGCAAGATTTCCGTGGGATTTGTTTGCAAACTCAAGCAACACAGAGGCATAGTCCTCAGTTTTAACCGGATACTCAACCAAATCTTCCACAACCGTGTTTGAAAAAGTTTGAACCTCGCCTTTTGGACGCCTTCTGATTTTGTGGAACGTTCCGAGTCTGGCATAAACGGAAACGATCTTTGACCCGAGAATGAACGACACGGTGTCCATCCAGTGCGTTCCAATGTCTGCCACGGCGCGCAATTTGCCGCCTTCCTGTGGCAAAAGTCGCCAGTTGTAGTCAGTGTCTTTGAATAGCCAATCCTGAAAATACGAACCATTGACATGAATTATTTCGCCAAGTTCTCCTGTTTGAACCATGGACTTTAATTGGAGCACAGCCGGATAGAACCGGACATTGTAATTAACCGCAAAAACTTTGCCGGACTTTGCAGATTCTTTAACAATATCCGCCGTTTCTTTAGTATTCATTGCAAGCGGTTTTTCGCACACCACGTGTTTACCAAATTTGAGCGCTTTCATCGCCATTGGATAATGGAATTTGTTCGGCGTTGTTATATGAACAACATCAATGTCTCCATCCGCAAGCATTTCATCATAATCAGAATACGCTCGTTCGATTCCCAGTCTTTCGGCGGCTGGCCTGACGCGCTCCGGAAGGTCACATAACGCAACTACTTTAACACCTAATCTCCTCAAAGCCTCGATATGAACAGGACCAATAAAACCAGTCCCAACAACGGCAGACCGAATATTTTTAATTTCCATGAGATTCTCCGTGTTTCGATTGTTTTTCAAGTGTTCAGTTAAATTGTTGAGACAATAATCACGCAGTCAAGTGGAAAATTCCAATCTTTAATCCAATCTTTTTCTAAATTTAAGGGCAGAAACTATTAGTATTAGAGTTCCCCATGAGATTAATTTATATGCCACTGGAGCAAGTTCGTGAAAACCTGCGCCTTTAAGGAAAATTCCACGGACGGCAACTAAATAGTAACTCATGGGAATAAAACTCGAAATTTTCTGGATTATCGGAGGCATGTTTTCAACGGGAAAAGCGAAGCCTGACAGCAGGATAAACGGGACCATGACGAAAAATGTGGCAAAGAGCATTGCCTGTTGTTGTGTTTTAACGATTGTTGATATGAAAACCCCGAGTCCGAGCGTGCTTAACAAAAACAGCGCTGAAAAAACATACAGAGTCAAAAAATTACCTTTGAACGGAACACCGAGAATCAACAGCATCACGGGAATAGCAATCGTCATTTCGATAAAACCGATGAGAGTGAACGGGAGCAGTTTGCCAATGATGATTTCCATCGGTTTCAGCGGCGTGACTACCAGCTGCTCGAATGTACCTTCCTCCCTCTCTTTTACCAGAGCCATGCTTGTGACGAGCATTGTCGCAACCATTAACAACTGCGCCATGATTGCCGGCACCATGTAGTAACGGGATTTTAATTCGGGATTGAACCAAACTCTGCTCTGGACCACCAATTTCGAAAATTGTGTCTGATATTGAATGTTCAAACCCGCGCCGATTCTTTGTGAAAATTGCATTGTTAACTTTTGCAACTGGTTTATACCCTGAACACCGAAATTGCTGTCCGAACCATCTACAAGCGCCTGAACCACGGCATCGCGTCCGCAAATAAGGTTCTTTCCAAAATCCGGTGGAATCAATAGAACTATTCCTGCATCCCCGTTTACAAGAAGCGAGCCATCGTGTTTTTCAGAACCTGTCAGATGAATTACGCGAAAATAGTCCGTTGATGATATTGCCCTGATAAACTCGCGGCTGTGGTATGAATGGTCGTTGTCGCGAACTGCTACGATTACGTCCTTGACGTCCGTGTTTGCCGCATAGCTTAAAACAAGCAATTGAATGACTGGCGCCACGATTAGCACGCTCATCAGCCTTCGGTCGCGGCGAACCTGTGTCGTCTCTTTTATCAGTAATGATAAAATTCTGTGAAACATTTTTCGTTTAAATCAAAGACTTTCTCATTCTAAAAATTGCGAGGATGTTGAATAACACCCCGAGCAAAAACAGCGCTAAAAACGAAAGCCACAGTGCGTCGAATCCTGCACCTTTTATGATGATACCGCGCAGGATTGTCACAAAATGACGTGGTATGACGAGCATCGTCATGACCTGTATAATCA
>JAOADO010000054.1 GCA_026417275.1 Verrucomicrobiia bacterium | reverse complement strand
GACCCGCAGCATCCAGGGCTCGAAGTCTTTTCCATTCACGAGAATCCAAAACACACAAACGCCGCATCATTTTACGAAGCAAAAACAGGAAAAATCATCTGGGGTAAAAGGTCTTCCGATGCAGTCCGCGGACTCGCCGCAGATATTGACCCGCGCTACAAAGGCTATGAAATGTGGGCTTTCGGCGAAGGACTCTTCGGACTCTGGAACACAAAAGGAGAACTAATATCGCAAAGGAGCCCGCGCTCCTGCAATTTTGCTGTCTGGTGGGACGGCGATCTTCTGCGGGAGATTCTGGACAGAAATTACATTGCAAAATGGGATTGGGAAAACTCCACTCTGAAAACCCTCCTTGTGGCAGATGGTTGCACCTCAAATAACGGCACAAAAGCTACACCAGCGCTCTGTGCAGACATCCTCGGCGACTGGCGCGAAGAGGTAATCTGGCGAACATTCGATAACAAAGAACTCCGTATCTATATAACTACAACCCCTTCAAAACACCGAATATTTACCCTCATGCATGACCCGCAGTATCGCCTGAGCGTGGCATGGCAAAACGTCGGATACAACCAGCCAGCACAACCAGGCTTTTATTTAGGCGAAGGAATGGACAAATTGCCAACGCTTAACATAACAACGAACCGTAACAAATAGACTCTGTTTTTTAATAATTTTCGATTGAATGTTCAATCTTCACAATTTAGATTTTTCGCATGAATGGGATGAGACGTTTTGTTTGTATTCTGGGAATAATCTGGTTGGGCACGTTGTATATTGAGGCTCAAAACGGCGATAAGCCGTCGGCGCGGGTTACTAAAAATATTGTCGGGTGGACGGTTCGGATTGACACGCGATTATTAGCCCCACCACACACCGAATTGGGAGAACGAACGATTAAATTTTTAGAGTCAAAACTTATCGAAATCACATACGTTGTTTCCAAAGAACGTCTCGCTGATTTACAGAAAGTGACAATCGTTGTTGACCTGAACAACGGAAAATTGAATTCAATTCAGTATCACCCGAGCGTTGGCTGGTTAAAAGAACATGGATATGAACCCGAACTCGCAAAGTGTGTCCACATCCCTGTGGCGGCGCAACTTGCCACACAGCGCAACGTTCGTGAACAACCCTTGGAAATTCTCCATGAACTTGCACACGCGTATCACGACCAGGTTCTTGACTTTGAAAACCGCGAGATACTCGAAGCGTTTGAAAAATACAAACAAAGCGGAAGAGGCAATTCAACTTTGCTTTTTAATGGAACGCGAGTTAAGCATTACGCTTTAACAGACCACAAAGAATTTTTTGCCGAGATGACAGAGGCGTATTTTGGCGTAAACGATTTCTTCCCTTTCAACCGCGCCGAATTGATGGTTTATGAACCAGAGATTTACAAACTCTTGCATTCAATCTGGGGAAATAAAAATTGACCTATATTTTGCGGTTGAAATATAACTTTTTGCATTAAGCGCCTTAATAATTCGTAAAAAAACAGAGCATCAGAAGCACAAGGCTCATTTTCGTGAAATATATTATTTCGCAGAATATATTATATTGAGTAGCGACATATTTCCTCCCTCCCCCAGGGGAGGGGCTAACTTTTTTAGAATAACGTCCCTGTCATCCACTTGATACGTGATTGTTTTTCGATTCAGGTTTTTCCTGGATTTTCCCCCATCAGCCTCTTTTACAGGATGCAGTTCATTTTATTCCTGCCATCTTTGCCGCTTTGTAAATGAACATCTTGCGCGTGGTTTTTCCATCAGCCAACGGCAGTTTATTAACAGGAATGCCAGCTTCTTCAGCAAGTTTGCGCCATCTTTCAGCAAGGCTTTTATCCAAAATTTTCTCGAGGTCTGCGGAGTGGTTTGGAAATGCCTCGTAGTATTGACCGGTTATAAGTGCCCCACAGATTCCAGGCTTTGCTGGAGCAGGAGCCAGTCCGTGAAAGCCGCCTATGGTTCCCCACCATTGGGCAATTATGAAATCGGGAGAATCTGGCGGTACATCGCTTAAGTAAATAGTGGCTAATCTGTCTCTGTGGAGACGCTTTTGAAGTTCAAATACGTCAATTTTCTGAACCGTGATGTTTCTTCTCGTGGCGAGGGCGGCAACATGACCTGCGGCTTGACCGAGCGACATCCATATATATTCATAGCGAATCGCGCAAAAACCGACATGAGATGCGGAGACTGCAACAGGGACGAGCAGGTTTTCGACCTCGAACGGGACGATGACTCCGTATGGGATTTGATACGGCGGTGTTTGATTGTAGAACTCTCCAGTGTGCTTTCCGCCGATGCGCGGTCCATCGTGTCCTGTTCCGTGGCAATTATGTCCGTAGTCGCCAACAGCAATTGAATCCCGATGCAACACCGCGCGTGCGTCATCCTCGGCTTGTTCACTGTCCTGCTGAGTATAGATATACATGCCAATCATGCGTCGCGCTTCGCGCACGTAAAGTTGAGGAGGTAGATGATTATAATTGTCGAATTCATCTTTACAGAACCCCCACTCTCGGGCATCACGCCGTAGTTTTTCCGACACCGCCGTGTCGTTTTGCAGGAAATACAACAAGCCAAGCTGGTAGTACAGGTGTTCATTAAAAATTTTTTTGCGCGCCTGCGGGTCGCCTCCAATCCAGCCTTTGTTCAGTCCAGGCAACGAAAGTCTAACAACACCGTGAGAAACATCGTTGATATCGTATTTTCCATTTGGAAGACGAGGAATCTGGGCTTTAAAAATTCCATCGGTCGAAAAACCATAAGTGAACACGCTTTTAATTTTTCCTGATTCAAGGATTGGTAAAATATCGATAAAATCTTCACGGCGATATCCCGGGGGCGGTTGTGGCATGACACGGTTTGTTTCAACATTTGTCATTATGAATCTAAAATTATATCCTTGCAGTTGGTCATCAGCATTGTCCTGGGCAAGTGATTCATTATATCTATTTTTAGATTCTCTGCCCGCACGCCATGGTGTTCCAGACATTGCCATTAAATCTCCCTCATAACTTGCGTCTATAAAAATTTTCGCTTTTACAGTTACGATTTTGCCTTTTGGGTCGGTAAAGACAACTGATGTTATTCGTTTATGGTTTTGCGCCATTGTGGTGTTAACAAATTTCAATGCGAATTCCCTTCGGATTTTGATTTTTGGATATTTATCGAGCATTTGTTCGAACACAAGCAGGTTTACTCTGGGTTCTGCTGATACTCCTCTGAAACAGTCTCTGACCTGCGTGGAATTTCTACCATAAGTCTTTGCGTAATAGTTTTCCACGTTGCGCGCAAATTCCCAGTAAAGTCCAGAGAGTCCTTCAAAGGTGCGAAAATCTGGATGTGACAGACCGCTTGTCATTAAGCCGCCAATTTGTTTTGTGGGTTCGATTAACAGGACTGAACAGCCTGATTTTGCCGCAGAAATTGCCGAAGCAATCCCGGCTGGCGTCGCGCTGTAAACAAGGACGTCAATATTGACCATTGCCGCGATAACACTGTGAAAACAGAACACGCAGAGGGTAAATAAGATTAACCTTATTTTTTTCATAGAATCCTCCTTTTTAAAACACCGGGTGTTATTCCGGGTTGTGTTTAAACAATTTAACAGGGTTTCCCCATCTTCTGCCTCCCACAAATCTTGCGCTGACGTGGCTTTTTTCATCAGGAATTTACAGGTTTGAGTTATCGGCTACCCGTATAAATATAAATTATTAAATCCGCATAGCCAAATTTAGAAATGTTACAATTGTGTTACAGAGTCGTAATTAAGCTGTTTAATTTTCTTATGAAATTGTTCCACTCCTCCTCCGACCATGGTGAAGTTAACACAAAATCTGCGAATTGTTTTTGTGGTTCGACAAATAAGTCGTGCATCGGGGAAACGTGGGTGTTGAATTGAGCGGTAACGGATTCGATTGTTCTGGAGCGTTCGCTGGTGTCTCTGGCGATGCGGCGTTTGAGTCGGAGTTCCAGTGGTGATTCGATGAACACAGAGAAAGAAAATAGTTTTCTTAACCATGGTTCATGAATCAGCCAGAGTCCTTCGACAATAACAATAGGTTTTGCAGTGAATAAAGAACATTCTTTCTTCCGTGTGTGAGTGGAAAAATCATAGTGTGGCAAAATGGCATTTTTGCCTGCATGGATGAGATTAAAAACGAATCTGAATTCATCCCAGTCTATGGCAGAAGGGTCATCGAAATTTATCTTTTCGCGTTCAGATGGGGTAAGATGAGAAAGGTCTTTGTAAAAGTTGTCGAGTCTGATGATTTCGGCGCGGTTGCCAAGCATGGTTTTTAATCTATCGGCGAGAAAAGTTTTTCCAGCGCCACTGCCGCCAACTATGGCTATGGTTATTGGAGACATTTTCAATTGCCAGAATCAGGGGTGAAACGAATTGAAAGTGTTTGTTTGCCATGCCCTTTAAAGTCGCCGTAAATTTTTACCGCTCCGATTTTTGCGGAGTCAAACTGCGGTCGGACGTTGAGGTTAAAGTCTTTTTTCTCCATAGGATTTAACTGAATTGTTTCAGGATACGCAATCATCCAGCCCTCTGGAGAATTAACTGAAATCGTGCCTTTTGCCGTCCTGTCGGAAAAGTTATAAACCGAAATCTGGATTGTTGAGACACCGTTCGTGGGTATTTTGTAAGCTGAATTTTTAAGGTCAATCTTGTTTTCATTGCAGTAAGACTGTAAAACGATCGGGGAAATCTTTTCAATTTTCTCATACTCTGGCTTTGGTGCGGTTTCGAGAACGAATTTTCTGTGCGCATTTATTGGGAAAACAACGAATAACGGTGTGGTAGACGCTTTTATCGCTAACGGATTTAGAGATTCGGATTTTACTTCTCTCCCGATGTGGTCGTATGTTTCGAGACGCTCTGCGGGAAGCAATATTTCTGTTTTCTCTTTTAGTGACCAGACCACCAATGTTTCCCTTTCCAATGCCATCCTCCTTTGTTGAGAACATATAGGCGTGCAGATTTGAATCTGTGGTTTTCCACTTTCCAAGAGGTCTGGCGTCGGCAAGTAAGCGACCGCATGCCGCAAGGGCGCAGTAGCCTGGACGCGGCGTCAGGTCTGGTCGCAGAAGCCCGAATTGAACCTGTCCTTCGACATAGTGAGGCAAAAGAAAATAAAATGTCGCCACAGAACCTTCATGAAGTGAACAGGCAAAAGTTTTAACGACACGTTCTGACTGCAACCTCAAGTTATCGTCCGATAGTTCTTTTAATTTTTCATCGCCAGACCATCGAACAGGTAGAGCGGCTTCAGTGACCCACAACGGTTTGCCTGCGCTTGCCATTCTGTGGTCGTTGTAGAGTTTTGGATAATTATCGAATGGTTCATAATGGTGAAAATTGTAGGTGTCGAAATATGCAGATGTTGCATTTTCAGTAAGGTCAACGAGTTGCGGCAAATTATGAACCGCAAACACGTTCAAACACGCGATGGCTCTTGGATTCCCTTTTTTAATGCCAAGATAAGATGCTTTTTGAAATGATGCCATTTCGGCGCCTGTGTGACCGCCAAACATGGGAATGTCCGCCTCGTTCCATGGTTCAAGAGCAGGGACGGTCTCATTCCATCGCTTTGCCATTTCCATGTAGAAACGGTAGGCGTCGCGCAGGTCAACGGGAAATCGTTTTGTATCAGGATTTGCCCAGCGCGGGCTGATGTGGTTGACCTGCAGTACATGCAAACCAGCATCGGACTGAATCTTTGCAGAGTCGTCGTAACGATTCCATTTTGCAAATTTACCGCGTTCTGGTTCCATTTCCGCCCAATTGAGCCTATCTCGCACCCGGTTAATTCCAGCAAGGGCACACAGGTTGGCGATAGATGGCATTTTTTCTTTCGAATAAAACCATGCCATTGCAACGTCAAGAGCGATTGGGGATGTCAAAGGCGTTGGCGCTTTCAATGGTTTTAGGACGGCGAGGGATATCCAGTTTGAACTGGCAGCAGGTATGAGGCGATAAAAACCAACCGGCAAGTGTCCCAACTCGACCACGCCGTCGGCATCTGGAGTAACACCGCACACAACCCTGTCTTCGTAATTGATTAGCCGCCAGTTCCCATCGGTCTTCGGCAATTTAACAACAACATTTTCGCCTTCCAGAAACACATTGCCTGGATGCCCCGCAAGCGGTTTAGGAACCGTCCGTTTTTGCGCGGAAAATAGGGGCGTATAAGCAAAAATTGCCAATATAACAAACAATTTAAGAATAAGAGTTCTACTTTTCATTTTCACAAATCTTTCAATTAATTGTTTACGACGGACAGCGTTTTTGCCCTCCGCATGGGGGACGAGGAACCACGTCCGAAAATCCCATCTGCGTAAGGAACAGCACCCTCGTTGTTCGCTTTATTACCATATTTTAGGAGGGACGACTTACTGCCCGTCCACGGGAAGAACGCACTCCCGCGTCAATTCGGCTCTATGGAAGCAGAGCCTGCCCATTCTTCCGGCGTGGAGGAAGAGTCCCCTTTCCCATCACGCAAAATCACCGCTTAATACTTCTTATTTAATCGTTCCGGTAACAACCGTTCTAATCGCATACAGCGAGGTACGCGCCGTGATAAACAGGGTCTTTCCATCCTCGCCGCCAAAACAGAGATTTGCGGGTGTTTCTGGAACGAGGATTTTGCCAATGAGCGAACCATCCGATGCAAAAATGTGAACACCATCGCCTGCACTTGACCAGATATTGCCACGGCTGTCAGAACGAATGCCGTCGGGCCCCCCGACATCAATTTTGCAAAAGACCCTACCATTCTGGAGCGAATTATCGGCGGCAATTTCAAAAACACGGATATGTCGGAACGACACTGTATCTTGCCAGACATTCACTGACTGCCCTTTATCTATTTCTGGATATCCATAAGCTTGGATATCATCCCGAAATCATGTGGGCTTGGTTCTGTCTCTTATACACATC
>JAOADO010000053.1 GCA_026417275.1 Verrucomicrobiia bacterium | reverse complement strand
ACACAGAGGGGACCAAAATAATCGCCTTTACCGGATTCATCCACACCAATTCGCGCCACCATCAGCGATGGATTATAGACCGTCTCATACCCAATAAACGCCCTTTTCAATATTAACGGTTCAAGAATAAATTCAACAAACTCCCCGGTATCTTTACCCTGCACCACAAGTTTTCCGTTATTATACACAGTAACACTCAACCCTTTTTTTGAAGCAGAAAACTCAGCATACGGAGTTTCTTTAAACTGAAATCCATTTTCTTCCAGATATTTTCTAAGTTCTTCTATTTGTTTTCTATCGAGCAAACATGTGAATAATGAAATCTGCTTCATTCCATAAATTTTTCATGAAAACTATTCAGAATACAAATATTTCCTGAAACAAAACTAACTTACAAATCCACTAACCACATTTCAAAAATAACGCCCCTCGCATAACGAGGGGCGCAATAATCGCAGCACAATTGGAATTACTAATTCGATACCAATTGCAACTTATTCAACAACAATCCTGTAGAAACGATTTTTATTCGTGCCAATTGGGTCATCAATTATCCATACTGGCTGAGTGGGCGTAACCACTTTAAGTGTCTTCCACGTAGATTCGTTTAAACTATCTTTATACTCAATCCTATATTGCCTGCCAGGTTGAACCTGAAGGGAAAGCCGCAGATTCCCATTCTCCACTTTCAAAGCGTCAGGTATTAACCGCGGCTGCGCGCTGACAAGAACAAAGAATTCAGCGGTAGCCGACAGAGGCGGATTCCCATTATCAGTCACACTAACTGTAACCAGATTAGTTGACGGAGTTTGAGCAAGCGATGGAGTCCACGTGAACTCGCCATCAGCTGTTATCGAAGATCCCTGTGGAGCATTTACAATCGCAAACGTCAACGTTTGTCCTGGCACATCCGGGTCAGTTGCAGTTATCCTGAACCTTAATGTTTCTCCAAAGAATATAACCTTCGTTCCAATAGGACTGATAACAGGCGCGACGTTGGCTCCTCCATTAGCGACATTTGCAGAACCAGGCGTTGGTCTTGTCAACTGCATTATATTTTGACTTCCATCAGGATAACGACCTTCTGTCAAATCGCTTGTCTGATATCCAAATGTTACAGAATCAACCAAAGTCCCATCTGCCCTGAACAATCCAATATCCGAAGCATTCCTCGACAATCTAAAGTTGACATGCAATTCGTTCAATTGCGGCCGATTCAAAGAAGGTGCATTATCTGCCCATATTACAAGATATCCACGCGCAGGCACAAAATAGCCATTCGGGATACGATACTTATATTTATTCGTAATTACATCGGTCAAATAATAACCTGAAATATCAACAGGTTCATTGTTCGGATTATACAACTCAAACCAATCGTCATATTGCCCGGTAACAGGATTTGCTATCGTTTTTGTATTGCTCGCCATCCACTCGTTGATGAACAATCTTACCGGCGGAGCCGCAGGATTATTTGTGCCGCCAGGCGTCGCATAATAGAAACTTTGACGATAGAAAGGCTGTCCATCCGGATAATCCCCATAACTATACCCAGCCGATAAATCGGAATAATTTAAATAATCGAATACAGATGCCACAGAATTAATAATCATACTCAATGCCACACTGCCAGTTCCGGATGGAATGGTGAAATTAGCGTGCAGCCTCTCAGGTCTGGACAATTCAGTCCTGCCGTCCAACCAGACAACCATAAACTGTTTTGGTCCAATAACAGTGTCCTGCGGGAATTGCCACTGAGTAATGTTAGTGTAGTTATTGGCAAGATAAAAGCCAGATAAGTCAATAGGGGCATCGCCGTTATTATAAAGTTCAACCCATCCCGCTGGCTCTCCCAGTTCATTTGTTGCGCCATTTACAGACGCTGGCTGAACTTCATTAAGCCATAAAGACGGTAATTCTGGCAAAGACATCGCAACTGAGTTTGTTTGTCCCGGTGTATATGGCATCGGAGGCTGGACATTAACAGACCCACGATAATTTCCACTTATTCTCCAGGAAAAATTACCTGTATTTGTTCCTGTTGTGTACCAGAAACTGAAAGTACACGTTGCAGTAACATTCGATGGTAAATCCTGGTAAATATACGAAGAGGCGCCACCAGGTGGTGAAAATACAATCTTGAAACTTGAATTTCCACTTCTCTTAATCTCTGTTGAAATTGACGAAGCCAAACCATTTGTGCCCTGGAACTTCCATCCATTAGTTATCGGAGTCTCAAAATCTCCATTTTTAATTATATTGCTTCCTCCAGAAACAGGCACAAGAGACACATCATCAATATAAATTGTGTTTGTTGTATCCAGATAGATAATCAATCTGTTTCCATTAGGAACGCCAGTAACAGAGAAAAGCTTCCATCCACCAACTGTGTCAGACCAATTGCAAACGCGCGAGTTATCACGATTTGGATCAATTAATTGTAATGATGACCCACCACCATTCGCTTTTTGTGGCCATGGCAATTGATTATCGTATCTGACCCTATCCACAACTATTTCAGAGGTTCCATCCTCAGATGGACGCAATAGAGTAATAGTTTCTCCATTAGACTGTAAGTTTCCGTCGAACACATCAAACACAGGTATTAACGGGTTGTAAAAACTTGCAAACGCAGTCCTGCTCCTGGCAAGGACAATATAACTATTCGGTTTTATCCATGAACCCTTCGGGAATGTATAACCAATGCCATTAACCCTCCATCCAGACAAATCAAATCCTGTTGTTTGTGATTTATTATAAATCTCAATAAATTCCAGCTCCGGCGTTGGCGGATTATACATAATTTCGTTTATAATTATGCTATTCTCCGGTTTATCTAACTCTGGAGACAAATTGACGACCGTAAGCTGTTGCATAGTTCCACCAACCACATTTCCATATCTATCCAAACCATAAACCGAGACAGTATTGGTTCCGGGTTGCGTAGGTATAGTAAGCGTAAAGTTTGTCATATTATTCCATGTTACCGGTCTTACATAACCATCAACAACCACCGATTGCACCTCTAGAGGCGCCAGACCAGTAACAGTGGCAACACCAGTAGTCGTTGTAACCACGTTAGTGTTCAACACAAAATTTGGGGTATCCCTTTGAGAAACTTGGGTAATAATGCTTGCCCTTGCCGAGGCAATCCACGATTTGATTGGATCAGGAGAAGTCGCCACAATTCCATTTGCCAGAAACGCGGTGTATTTAGCATCAAGAATTGGATCAACTGCTTCATTCTTTAATCCATTTTGCGTCAATTCTTTTAACGCCGCCCAGTACATCCTGCGGAATTTCGGATTTCCACTTGTTCCATAAATCCGTTGCCATGTAATATCACTACTGTTAATTGTTTCAAGGTTGGCCCCTGGCGCCCATGCAATACGGTTACCGAGCACTATGCTGAAGTCGAACATAAACAATGTCCATCTAGTTTTTGAACTCACATAACCATAAACGTTTTGTTCGTTATTAACTCCCCAGCAATCCCAGTTGCCAGCTGCATGATTTGCTGCAATAAGCCGCAACCAGTTGTCCATATCTGCCACATTTTCCATCAATTCTGCGTAATTTGATAAATTGTAATTCGTCGCCACTGTCATTAACGCGAAAAAGTTAGAATAATTATTCAAAGAATCCGGAGTTTGTCTCATCTGGTAATGCCATCTATAACGAGACAACTTATAAGCGCCTCCGCTCGTAGTATAAGGCATAAACAAACACCACGATTTATTTTCCCATGGCCAATAACCATTCGACTGTGCTGCCGCCCCTCCTTCAAACCACGGCTGGAATTTGAACAAAAACCCATCACTTTCGTTCGGGAAATAAGCATCGGGCACACTCACACTCGGACGCAAAGCGTCTTCCATCAACTGCCCGCGTCTCACTCCGTTTACATAAACAACAACATAACGTCTGTAAATCCATGGCAACCCAAGTGAGCGCAACAAAGTATTTGCAGTTTGTTCGCGTTGTAGGGTGGAATCGTTGTTATTCGAACTTGCGCTATCATCCTGAATATCATTACCAATCCAATGTATTTTGTTAAACGAGGTATGCCCTAACAACTTATCATCTTTTGGCATGCTCCAGTTATAGTGACACGCGCTCGTCCCGGCCGGACTATCAAACGCTTGATGATACGGACTACCAGCATAACGAGCGTTCATATTGTAAATAACTCTGTTCCCATACACAAGGGTGCCATCAATATCTTCATTGCTTAAAACTGGCAATGAAATCCACCGATTTAGATTCGATTGCGTCAACCACAAATGGTAGATTCCAAACGCGCTCGGCGGATTCGGTTCGCCAAATCTTACGGCACATTCGCGGACAGGACCGTTATCATCCAATATCTCAGGAAATCTCGTCGAAGCGCCAATACTATCAGTTGCTGAAATATAGAATGCAACAGTAGCTCCAGCCGCCTGCCCAGGAATCATGCCAGTGTAAATTCCATCTCCGGCAACTATATCGCCACCTGTTCCATCATCCACCATCCTTACAGCATTATATGAAGTCGCAGGGTCAACTCGGTAATTCAGATAAACAGACTGCGTTCCATCTGTATCATCAATCTTTGCAAATACACGGCAATTCTCCATTGCCGCAGGCAACGCTGGATAGTGGCGAACTTCATATATTGCTGGTCCTGCATTCTGAACAAGACGGCTGTTCGGCAAACCAGGTGTTCCAAGATTTTGCGGAATTTTCATCGCACCGGTCGCCTCCATCCAGGCTCCATGAAGTCTGAACAACACTTCCGTACAACCGCGCAACCATCGCGCCTTGAACCTCATTGTTACGACCTGTCCAGAAGTCAAAGTAGTATTATTGAGATTGCATTGCGCAGAGTTAGCCAGTGTAAATATACTATTCCTTGTGCGCAATCTTAATGCGTTGCCACCGCCAAATCCTTTTCCTTGTTCAAGATTCGACCGACTGAAACATCCCAATAGGGACCAATTTCCAAGACCTGTTTCGAAATTTGGATTAGCAACATAATTCGCAGTGCTCCCTGATGGGATTATTTCCAGGTCATCCACTAGACACTCGCCAGCCTCAAGCAATCCAACCTGGGCAAAAGAAATTGTCCCGCTTGCATAATTGGCGCCATTATCAATCACACCGGTGGCTTGAATCGTTGTCCATTCAGATTTTTCTGTTTCATCGCTGTCTGCCCAATTGAAAGCCAATCGTGGATTCGCGCGCGGGTCAATAAGTTCCAAACTGCTTCCGCCGCCATCAGACCATTCTCCCCATCTGCCACCGTCACGATACGCAACCTCACAAACCACAACATAATTAACATTTGTTGTCACAATATTATTTTGATTTGTGGCGTAATCATAATCTGGCATCGCAAGCGCAATCCTCTCCCCATTATGGGAGAGAGAACCATCAAAATTGCCTATTGTATTGCCAGAGTTTAATTGAGGATACTTCGACAACAGGTTGTTAACGTTTCTTGCCACAACCATGTAGCCACCTGGCTGAATGATCGTGTTTTCCGGAAATACAAAGTTTATTCCATCAACAAATCGCCACCCACCTAAGTTTATTGCATTGGTTCCTTTGTTATACAACTCAACGTATTGGTCGTCATCATTTCTCGAAATTGGATTATACATGATTTCGTTTATTACAACGTCGTGAATAAAAATACCCGAATTTGCCGCACCTGGAGTCAAACTCTTCAGCAAATAAAAATCGTCGGCTCCATCTGGATGGCGTCCGTAAGAAATCCCATTGGCTTGAGGACCAAATCTAACAGCATCAATCACCCGTTCACCATCTGGAGACTTAAAATAAATTGTATCTCCACCTGCCTTTAGCCCAAATCCAAGTTGCGACTGTGAGAACACCACAAATCCGCCAGGCATAATCTTTGTCCCCTGCGGAATCACAAATTTATTAACATCTGGATTATCCGTCAAAATGCATCCAGAAATATCGTTTGTAAAATTGCTGTGATTATAAAGTTCCACAAAATCCTCATTTGCTCCTTCTGCATGTGCTAAAATTTCATTTATTACAATATCCTGGAGATATGTGGGTTTAATTGTGTTATATTTGCCTGGCGTTCCACCAACCACATCGCTGATTTTCCATGCGCTCGGATCATTTTCACCATAACTGGCTCGAGCAAGTACTATTGAATGTCCAGTCCCATCAGCGCCCACAGGCCAGGGATGTTTATTATCATAGCTGACCTCCAATAAAATTGTCCCCTGTTCGTCGCGAAGCCTTATTGTACCAGCAGTTTTTAAAGTATTTGTATAAGGTCCAAAAACGCCTTTAATCCCGTACACAGATTCAACCGCCTGAGGGTCTGCCGCAACCACGATAAAACTATTCCCCTCAATCTTCGTTCCTGGCGGGAATGTAAAATCTATATTTCCAGATATTCTATAGCGTCCAATATCATGAAACCATGGATTTGAATTATATATTTCGATAAATTCAAGATTCTTTCCATCCTGGCGAGGTTTTGGTCTATACATTATTTCAGAGAATGTTAATCCAGTTCTCCGCGTCGAAGGTCCCAAGGTCTCATATTTATCCGGAAAACTCCCTGCAAGTGTACTGATTGTCTGAGAATACTCTGAAAGAGTGGCTTTTGCAGACGTCCCATTTTGTCTGCTTGAAATAACCAATCCGACATACAGAGAATTGCTCATTGAAATTGTGACACTCCCAAGCGATATCCATGATTTTCCGTCAATACTTGCAAATCCGCTAAATGTGTTTCCAGCACGTTTTAACCTGAGCCAACAATCAGGATAATTTGGTGGCATATTGCCAACCATTGTGGATGTCTGGTCATTTGTACCACGATACTCAAAGACCACGCCAAGAATTGAAGGAGTTGCAAGCACCGCCGTGTATCGGCTTCCTGAGTCAAGAGTTTCTCTCGCCATCAAACCAGTTTTTGCCCAAATATCCGCAGCAGAAAAATCCTTTACTCTTAATTGAACATCAAAATCCCCATTCCTCAGTTCGAACGCGCTCGAAAATTGGTCCGAATAATTACCAATTCCCGCTCCGCCGCCGCCGAATTCATAACCACCTGGAACTGTCACAAGATAACCTTCTGGCAAAGAACCGCCCAAATCGCTGACCACAAATGGCGTGGTTGTAAAACTTACATTTGTTTGAACGAGTATATTC
>JAOADO010000052.1 GCA_026417275.1 Verrucomicrobiia bacterium | reverse complement strand
GGGTGAGAGCGCCCTGCTAAACTGTGGTAGACGCTCGTGCATCAGTGCATCAGCCGATTAGAAACTGGGTAAAGGTAGCGGAGCGGGCTTATCACGCCGTCGCTGGATGAGATGATTCACGTGGCAAAAGAAATGGAACGGCAGGGCTTCAACCTTCCGCTTCTTATCGGCGGAGCAACAACGAGCAAACTGCACACTGCGGTTAAGATAGCGCCGTGTTATCGAAACCCCGTAGTCTATGTGCCTGACGCCTCGCGCGTCTCGCCTGTATTGAACAACCTGTTGAATCCCAACACGCGTCATGAATTTGCAAGCCAGATTAAAGTGGATTACGAAAAAATTCGTCAGCAATACCAGTCGTCTCAACAAAAACTGCTTACAATCGAGGAGTCTCGCAAACGGGCGCCAAAACTCGATTACTCAGATATTCCAAGACCAGCTTTCATCGGCTTAAAAAGACTTACGACCGACCCGCGCAATGCCGGAAGCAATTCAATTAAAATAACAATATCTGAACTTGCGCAATACATTGACTGGTCTCCATTCTTTCACGCGTGGGAGATGCGCGGCAGATACCCGACAATCTTTGAAAACGAAAAATATGGCAAAGAAGCAAAGAAACTTTTCGACGATGCCTGTCTCATGCTACGCCAGATAGAGGAGCAGAATCTGATAATTGCAAAGGGCGTCTACGGATTTTTCCCGGCAAATACCGTCGGCGACGACATCGTTGTTTACACTGACGAAAATAAATCGCAAATCCTCTGCAAATTTTATTTTCTGCGCCAGCAGATGGAAAAACCGCAGGACCAGCCGAACATGTGTCTTGCGGATTTTGTGGCTCCGCAAACCAGCGGGCTGATTGATTACATTGGCGCCTTTGCAGTAACAGCCGGACACGGTGTAAAAGAACTCGTCGAAAAATTCAAAGCCGAACACGACGATTACAAAGCCATTTTGATTGAAGCCCTTGCCGACAGGCTTGCGGAAGCCTTTGCCGAGTATTTGCACAAGCGGGCGCGGGCTGACTGGGGATATGGTAAAGGTGAAAACCTGACCAACGACGACCTCGTAAAAGAAAAATACCGCGGCATACGACCGGCATTTGGCTACCCTGCGTGCCCCGACCACTCGGAAAAATTCACCCTCTGGAATCTGCTCGATGTTGAGAAAAATGCGGAGATTAAACTCACGCCATCAGCGGCAATGCTTCCAGCCGCAAGCGTCAGCGGGCTTTACTTTGCCCATCCGCAAGCAAAGTATTTTGCCATCGGAAAAATTGGCAAAGACCAACTCATTGACTACCACAAACGCAAAGGACTGCCACTCGAAGAAATAGAAAGATGGCTCGCCCCGGTAATCAAAGAAGAAAAATAAGCGGTGAAATAAATTTGAATCAACAGTTAACCTTTGCTTGAATAAATTTTCTTAAATTCAGGCGTTTTTTCTATTAAAATTGCTATAATGTCGGATAATTTGAACATGGAAAAAGCGCACAAAAATTTCAATTTCGTAAATCTTATTGAAACCAAACGAGATGGCAAGGGGTTGTCTGCAGAACAAATCGAGGAATTCGTGGATAGACTTGTAAGAAATGAAATCCCTGATTATCAATTAGCCGCTTTTCTAATGGCGATTTACTTTCGCGGACTTGCGCTGGAGGAGACAGTGGCGCTTACGCTTGCAATGCGCAATTCTGGCGAGAGGTTGCAATTCCCAGATTTTGCGGAAACAGTTGTTGACAAACACTCCACAGGGGGCGTGGGAGATAAAGTATCGCTTGTCCTTGTCCCCATGCTCATAGCGCTCGGGTTAAAAGTTCCGATGATTTCCGGACGCAGTCTTGGCATTACCGGCGGCACGCTGGACAAGATGGAATCAATTCCAGAGGTTACTGTGGAACTGTCTTCTGAACAAATCTATAACCAGGTCACAGAAATTGGCGGAGTGATTTGCGGTCAAACACCGATGCTCGTTCCCGCAGACAGAATCATGTATTCACTGCGCGATGTTACGGGCACGGTGCCATCAATTCCGCTCATTATCGCATCAATAATGTCCAAAAAACTCGCCGAAGGCTTATCCGCACTCGTTCTGGACGTCAAATACGGTTGTGGAACGTTCATGAAAGACCTTGATTCTGCGCGTCAACTCGCCGCGCAAATGGTTAAAGTGGGTAAAAACTGCGGAGTTAAAACAAGGGCGATAATCAGCAAAATGGAATCGCCGCTTGGCTACTCGGCAGGAAACTGGCTCGAGGTAAAAGAGGTTGCGGATGTTCTCAATGGCAAACATGTTCCAGACCTCTGCGAAATTACGATTGAACTTGCCGCATTATTGTTGATTGAAACAGGAAAGTCTGAAAACCTTGAATCCGCACGAGAAAAAGCAAAACAATGCCTCGAATCGAAAATTCCACTCAAAATATGGGAAAAACTAATTTCGTCGCAAGGGGCAAACCTTGAACAATACCATAAAAAACTTGAATGCGACCACACAACGCGTTGCGTTCTGGAAGTCAACTCGGAACAGGAAGGGTTTATCGCCGAATGCTCCGCAGAGACAATCGGGGAATTAATCCGCGAACTTGGCGGATGCAGAATTATGGCAAATTCTAAAATTGACCACGACGTTGGCGTGGACATGCTTAAAAAAACTGGCGAGTTTGTAAAAATCGGCGACATTCTCGGACGCGTCCATTATCAAAATCCAGCGCAGACCGACTTTATAAGAAACCGTTTTCTACAAGCGTTCAAGATTACGAAGAACCAGCCGCAAATACAGCCTTTAATAAGCAATGTTATATGAAGAGGAATCTGGTTAAGTAAGAGGCTCTCTCCCCGGCGTGAGGATATACCGCCAGGCGATAGATTGTTCCTCCGCAAAATCCTGAATTGGCTTTACATATTCATATTCAACGCCTTCAAAGCCTTTTGAGGATTTGAAACGCGGAGGACGAGGAGTCCTTTTTTGGCTCCAGAGGACGCGGCGCAGTAGCAATATTCGATGTTAACCTTTGCCTGCGCAAGCGTTTTAGCAATTTTCGCAAGTTCGCCCGCTTTATTGCCTCCTTCGACGAGTATAACTTCGTCTTCCACAACAAGGGTGCCGCGTTCCTCGAACAGGAGCATGGCTTTGCGCGTATCGCTCACAACCATTCGAACCACGCTGTGGTCAATCGTGTCGCTGGTCATAAGGGCGTATACATTGATTTTTTGCTCTGCCAGCGCTTCACATACAGCGGCGAGCATCCCGGGACGATTTTCCAGGAAAATTGCAAGTTGTTTCGTAAGTTGCATAACTATCCTATCTCACCAGAGGAATGATTTTTGTTCCGATATAAGTTGGTCGCCACGCCAGAGCGTAACGCGCCATGCCATCAGTTTGCCTAATTGTTTGAACTCTTCCCCGGAATAATAAATTGTTGTCCAGTTTCCCCAGAAAGTTTCTTTTTTCACCGGTTTTTCTACTGTGTAAACTTTTGCGCCGTTATCCGCCGCACCTCGCATCTCGACGCGAAGCACCAATCCCTGCGTTTTAAAAGCACGCCAATTGATATCGAATCGCAATCCCGAACACTTTTCGGGATTCCTCATCAAAAACGCCTGGTAAGCATCGCGGTCAAAAAGGCTTGGCGAAACCGCATGTCTCCCCTCCAAATCCAGATAATGCGGCAGAACTTTGATTATTTTTATATCCTCTGCGCGAGCCGAAAAACACACGCTCATCACCATCAAATAGATTAAAATTATTGCCGCATTCCTGAACTTCATAACAAAACAAACATAATCTTTTTTAAAAAAATTTACAAGGTTTTACATCTCCCCGGTTATTTTCACCGCCGGAACAACCATAAACACGAAGATAAAAATGTTCGATAGAAATATATACCAAACCAGCATTGTTTTTTAAAGACAAAGGGGAATTCATATAATCATTAACAATCCTGGTGCAGACGCCCCGACCCATAAAAAACTCAAGCCCGACTTTTTATAGAATTACCTTAGTTGCATCTGGTGACTCATTAAATCAACTTTTAACAAACATTCATTGGTGTATTAATCTTTCTGAAAATAATCCTTGATTATCACAATATATCTCTTATGATCAGGAGCAAATTTGATTGATTGCCAATGACAACTTTTATCTATCTTGTCTGCCTGGTTGCCGGGTTCATCTTTATGGTGGTGTGCGCCATTATGGGACATGTCGTTGGAGGGCATGACGCAGATATCGGGAGCGGCGGACATGCCGAGGCAGGGGCAGACGCAAGCGATGGGGTTGGGATTTCTGCGTTCAGTCCGGTGGTAATTGCCTCTTTTGTAACAGCATTCGGCGGGTTTGGAATCATTTTTCAGCAATTTTCATGGGCAAAAGAGCCTTATGTGAACGCTCCAATTGCAATTGTTTCAGCATTGATAGTCGCAAACATCGTTCTTTTCATTCTTCGCAGTCTTTTCCGACACACTCAGAGTTCAAGTGAATCGCGGGTTGCTGAACTTGTCGGACAGGTGGCAACAGTAATTACTCCCATTCCTGAAAATGGCACGGGCGAGATTGCTTATGTGCACGGGGGAACTCGTTATAATGCGCCCGCGCGCGAAGAATCGGGGCTTGCGGTGCCATCAGGCAGTCTTGTAAAAATTACCCGTATTGTGGGAACTCAATTTTACGTTAAATACGAAAAACAGAAATAGAGGATAAATATGAACATCTTGCTGGCTCAAAGCGGAATCTTAGGTTCAGGTCTGGCAGTGATTGCAGGAATTATCATCGTTGTTGTGGTTATCCTTGCAATCGCCATTGTATTAAGCAGATACACCAAGGTCGGTCCGAACGAGGTATTAATCGTATCCGGGCGAAAGCATAAATACATAGACGCAGACGGTGTCGAGCGCGTGCGCGGTTTTCGCATTGTAAAGGGTGGCGGCACCTTTGTTTATCCAATAATTGAAAAAGTTGATGTCCTTTCGCTTGAGTTAATCACGATTGACGTCCAGACGCCCGAGGTTTATACGAGCAAGGGCGTACCTGTGAAGGTGGACGGTGTGGCACAAATAAAGGTCAAGGGCGATGATATTTCAATTGCCACTGCGGCTGAGCAATTCTTGAGCAAGGGACGAGACGAGATTAAAAGCATTGCCACGCAAACGCTTGAAGGTCATTTGCGCGCCATCCTTGGCACCTTGAGCGTGGAGGAGATTTACCAGAACCGCGACGCCTTCGCCGCCAAGGTTCAGGAGGTTGCCGCAGGCGACATGGCGAACATGGGGCTGGCAATTGTAAGTTTCACAATCCGCGACATTCGGGACAACCAGGGGTATCTGGACGCTCTTGGCAAACCGCGAATCGCCCAGGTTAAAAGAGACGCCCAGATAGCGCAGGCAGAGGCAGACCGCGACGCAATAATTAAAAGCGCACAGGCTCAACAGGCTGGACAGGAGGCAAAATACGCCGCAGAAACGAAGATTGCCGAAGCGCAAAGGGATTATCAAATAAACGTTGCCACCTACCAGGCGGCAGTCAACCAGAAGAAAGCCGAGGCAGACCTTGCCTATGACCTGCAGAAATTCAAGACTGGACAACTCGTAAAGGCCGAGGAAGTCCAGGTCAACATCATAGAAAAACAAAAGCAAATTGAACTGCAGGAACAGGAAATTCGCAGAAAAGAAAAAGAACTGCAGGCGACAGTTCAAAAACCAGCGGAAGCAGAACGCTACAAGGTGGAGACTCTTGCAAACGCAAAGAAATATCAGCTCGAAACCGAGGCAAACGGTGCTGCCAACGCAACAAAAGCAACAGGTTTTGCGAGTGCAGAGGTAACAAAAGCGCAAGGTCTTGCAAACGCGGATGTAACAAAGGCAACCGGTATGGCAGAAGCCGAGGCGCTCAAGGCTCGCGGTCTTGCCGAAGCGGCTGTCATCGAGGCACAGGGACGCGCCACAGCCGAAGCCATGCGCGTCAAAGCAGAGGCGTTCAAACAGTACAACGAAGCCGCAGTGGTCGAGATGATTATTAAAGTCCTGCCGGATATTGCAGGCAAGATATCTGAACCGCTTTCTAAGACAGAGAAGATTGTTATTATTAATTCAGGCAACAATCCTGGCGGCGGTGAAAGTAAAGTTACCGGCGACATTGCCCAGATACTTGCGCAGTTGCCGCCTGTGGTTGAAAGTTTAACTGGAATTAAACTTGAAAAATTGATAGAACAGGTGCCCGCGCTCAAAAAAGCGACGGAAACGGAATCTAAAACAGAACAAAAAACAACAAGTTAACAATCTCCAGCACAATAGTAACAACTGATGAGGCTAATAGAAGCGATAATCAAAGCAAACCGCGAAGCGCCAACGCCAGTAAAATCTCTTAACATTGAAATAGGACAATACGGCGACGAACTCCCGATTGTCGTCCTGACATGTATTGACCCGCGGTTGAATAAATTTTTTCCAGACGTCTTAGGTGTTCCAGGGACATGTTCATCTGGCTTCGAAATGCAGGAAATATAATAACGGGTCCGTTCTCAAGCACAACGCGGTCAATCGCACTGGCTTGCGCCATTAAAAAGGGAAGAGAAATAGCGGTTATCGGTCATACCGATTGTCTTGTTGGCAAAACAACCGTGCTTTCTTTGACTGAAAGTTTTAAAAACCTTGGAGTAGAGCGCGTTAAATTGCCAGACAACATTGTGGAGTTTTTTGGTCTATTTGCAAGCGAACGGCAAAATGTGATAAATGCCACGCAGTTTATTCGCAAAAGTCCGTTGATAAGCCCAAAAGTTCCAGTTCACGGTCTTGTTGTGGATACAAACACGGGGAAACTTGACTGGGTCGTCAATGGATACGAAACACTCGGGGCAGAAACAACACAATTTACAACCACGCTTGAATCTGCGCTGACAAAGGTTGAAGCCACCGCCGATATGATTAAAGATTTTCACGTCGGCTCAACTGGCGTGGCGGAAACAAAAATTGGTGAGGCAATATCGAAGGTGTCTGAACTCGCCCAGGAAGCAAAGAAAGTTGTTGAATCTCACCCGGAAGCACAAACAATTGAAGAACTTGCTCAGAAAGCGGCGGTTGATTATGCAAAACATATATTGAGTAATCGCCTGTTCAAAATCTTAGGGAAAATAAGGATGGATCCAATTATAAAGTATACATACTCAAATGTGATGAAAAACTGGTATATCCGGTTTGTGCAGGAACAATACCCTACCAGAGGAAT
>JAOADO010000004.1 GCA_026417275.1 Verrucomicrobiia bacterium | reverse complement strand
CTTATAATTAGCGATTGCTCGGCATTCCCTGCGTGAACATACCATCCCACTTAACCCTTTACATTCCTCGCTCTAACAAACCCCCTGAACCTGTATTTCACACCAGGATAAACACGGATGTTCGATTGTCTGGTGGATATCCACGATGGCGCCGCGCCATTGTCAACCACAGTCTTCAAACACATTTTCCCTGAATGCGCATTTTCTGCCGTCCAGAAAGTCTTATGCGTGGCGTCTGGCATGTCATGCGTCCAACCACTCGGAGAGTCCCCTTCTCCACTCTCCATGTCCCCATTCAAAATGTCGGTCTTAATCTCCCAAAAGTCTGGAATAGCCCATGCCGATGGATTTCGAAAATACACGAATAATTTCGCCCCTGAATTAGTGTGCACCGTCGCTGGAATTATTAATTTCGAATTTGTCGGAATTTTGCCGCGCGAAATCCAGTCGCCCCGGGTGGTAAGAATTCCAAACAACAGTTCAACCCCGTCTTCATCACAAACACGTATTGCCTCAGCAGATTCACCGACAAGATTGAGCCCATTAGTGTCAATAACCACTTCAAATGGTGTCCCCTCAAACTTCACGCCCGAAGAATTGGTGAGCGTCAATACATATCGACATCGCCAATAATCTCCCCAACCGTTGTAAAGCTTTTGATGCCAATCAGCGCTAAATCCATTCCACCGAATTGAAAATGCAAAAATTAAAATAACCAGCGCCTGCACTAATTTAGATTCATCCTTCATAATTGGTAAAAAAAAGTTACGGTCACCCTCATTATTCAAAGGACCATACGCTAAGAACTATTAACCTAAAAAAGTTTTCTAATCCACTGACTAAGACAAATCCTCTCAAGTTTTATCTTGGTGAATCTTTAACAACTGCTTTCATTTTTTCTATTCCGATTTTAGCTGCCTCCAGTGGGTCCATCTCGTAATACTTTTTATTGAAAAGTTCCAGGGACAAAACCTTCCTTCCGCCAGAGTGGTTTAAATTTTGTATAATCTGCTTCATTGGCGCAATGCCGTCGCCGGGCATAACTCGAGCCCCATCGTTAATTTGTTCGCGCGGCGGCTGGTCCGGATAATCGTTCATGTGAAAAACCTGCAAAACGGTTTCACTGCAAAGCGCCAGCCCATCAAATGGCGAACCTCCCTTATACATGTGGAAAACATCGGCAAGAACACATGCCTTTGGATGCCCCGTTTCCATTGCCACATACATACACTGCGAGAGTTTATTAAGATTTGCCGATGCCCCCCAGAACTCAAGTTGGGGCACTACGCCTATTTGGTCGCCAGCCTCAAGCAAAACCCGATAACGCTCCGCCACTTTGTTTAAATCAAGTCCCGGATTTCTGTTCACACCGGAGGGCGGCGCCGCAACACGTTTGCCCCCAATCTGCGCAATTAAATCCATCTCATACTTGGCTCGTTCAACCCCTTTTGCTCGCGTTGCATCATCATCAACCGCCCACTGTGGAAAACCTATCGCGCTTTCAACCGTTAAACCCAGGTCAGCAATCTTTCTTCGCAAATCCGCTAAATTCCCCCCTGCGCGACGATAATCTTCGATATCACTTATCCACGGTTCAATCGCCTGATAACCCGCCTTTGCCGCAATCTCAACCATTTTATCAATCGATATCTTCTGCCCTCTTATCGTCCCGGTGTTCAGGCAATAAACAAACTCGGCTTTTTTAATTATACTTTCCGCCGCCCGCGCCGCTTGAGACAAACCTCTCAAAGAACCAAATATTGAAAGCCCCCATAATGCTGCTCCTCCAGCCTTTATTGCTGTCCGTCTTGATATTTTTTTTTCACTCATAGGTTGCAGTCCTAAATTAACCAAAATTTGAGAATTTTGAACAAAAATTTTTGAATTTATTCTATTTTAAAGGTGATTTTACTTTAATTAAAAATCTCAGGCATATCGTCTAAACTCTTGAAAATTTTGGACTCTGTGTTTTTTTAAAAAAGTAGAATGGATTATTATTAATCGTGAAGGTTTTGTTTTTAACACCAGGTGCAGGAAGGATGTACTGCGGGGGGTGTTTACATGATCATGCCCTTGTTTCTGCCTTGCAATCTTTGGGACATGATACGTTAATGATTCCGCTTTACTTGCCGCCGCAATTGGAAGATTCTTCGTCCCAGGTAAATACTCCAATTTTCTTCAATGGAGTTAATGTTTACTTAGACCAGCGCCTGCAGTTTTATAGAAATGCCCCGCGATTTCTCCGAAAAATTATAGGTTCAAATTTAACAGCAAAACTGGCATCTTTTATTCCAACCTCCACGGAAGCCTCCGAAGAAACCGCGTATATTGCGCTTTCCATGCTTCGTGGAGAGGATGGGAACCAGGCGCGTGATCTGGATGAACTCATAGACTGGCTAAAATCAAATTTTAAACCAGATGTGACGTGTCTATCAAATTCGATGTTGCTTGGAATTGCCGGCAGGCTCAAAGAAACGCTCAAATGCAAAGTGGTCTGTCAGTTTCAAGGTGAAGATGCCTATATTGAATCTTTCCCCGAACCACCCCGCTCAGAAGTGTGGAAACTTTTAAACAAAAAATGCAAAGATGTCGACCTCTTTATTGCGCCTTCAAAGTATTCTATCAAACAAGTTGGTAGAAGGTTGCAATTCCCGGACAATAAAGTAACAGTCGTTTACAACGGTATTAATCTTAAAGATTTTCCCCTTATTCCCAAAAAATTGAACTCATCCGCCCCCGTGATTGGGTATTTTGCTCGCGTCTGTCCAGAAAAAGGCACAGAACTTCTCGTAGACGCCTTCATTGAATTGCATAATATGAATCGAATTCCACAGTTAAAACTAAAAATTGCGGGCACTCTCATTCAAAAAGACCGCAAATTTGCAGAAAATCTTCAAAAGAGAATTAAATACTTAGACCTTAACACCCACGCAGAATTCAACTTTAACGTAAACAAAGATGAAAAGAGAAAATTTTACCAGGAGGCTTCAATCTTTTCTGTCCCAGCCATTATCAGCGAGGTTTTCGGATTATATGTTGCGGAAGCAATGGCTTCTGGAATACCGCTCATTCTGCCAAACCATGGCAGTTTTACCGAGTTAATCGAGATAACAGGCGCTGGCGTTTTATATCATCCAAACAACCCTCGAAACCTTGCAAATACCATCTACAATCTTTTATCTGATCCCGAACGCTATAATTCATACAGCCTTGCTGGTATCGAAGCGGCAAAAACTATTTTCACTTCTCAAGTGATGGCAAAAAACTTTGCCACGGCAATATCGCAAATCTTCTGACACTTTAAAATGCCAATTGTATAGCACTTTTCAAAATCATCTGCGAATTGCCAGATACTCAGTCCTTGAATTAAGATAACTGTTAAGTTATTTTACAGGTCATTATTGTTAAATTGAATTGATTTGGTTATGGCATATTTGAACGAAAATTTTTTAAAATTAAAAGCGGGTTACCTTTTTCCCGAAGTTGCCCGCAGGGTTAAGGTCTTCTGCGAGAAGAATCCGCAGGTTGCTCCGCGGGTGATTCGTTGTGGCATTGGCGATGTTACCGAGCCGCTCCCGCCAGCTGTAATTTCAGCGATGCACAAAGCCGTAGATGAAATGAGCAAACGCGAAACATTCCGCGGCTATGGTCCCGAACAGGGATACGAATTTCTCCGCACTGCAATTGCCCAAAACGATTACCGAACTCGTGGAATTGACATCGCGGATGACGAAATTTTCGTCTCCGATGGTTCAAAATGTGACTGCGGCAATATACTCGACATCTTCGGAGATAAAAACAAAATTGCAATCAGCAACCCTGTTTATCCTGTCTACGTCGACACAAACGTTATGGCTGGAAACACAGGGGAAGCTGATGAAACAGGCGCCTACAAGGGAATCGTTTACCTCCCATGCACAAAGGAAAATGGATTCGCACCAAAACCACCAAAAAAGAAAGTCGACATTATCTATCTTTGTTCGCCGAACAACCCGACAGGCGCGGTCCTAAACAAACAACAGCTCTCAGAATGGGTTCATTACGCCCTTAAAAATAAATCAATAATTCTCTACGACGCCGCTTACGAATCTTACATTACCGAACCTGATATTCCGCATTCAATCTTCGAAATACCGGGAGCCAGAGAATGCGCAATAGAATTCCGTAGTTTTTCTAAAAACGGTGGATTCACAGGGGTTCGTTGTGCATTTACAGTTGTTCCAAAAGCGTTGCTTGCATCCACAAAGAATGGAGAATTTAAACCGCTTCATCCGCTCTGGTATCGCAGAATGACGACTAAATTCAACGGAGTAAGTTATATTACCCAGCGTGCAACAGAAGCCCTTTACACTCCAGAAGGCAAACAGCAGGTTCGAGACCTCATAAATCATTACCTCGGTAACGCAAAGATTTTAGCCGAAGGCATCCGCGCCTCTGGTCTCGAAGTTTACGGTGGTGTGAACGCCCCTTACTTATGGGTTAAAGCACCAGAAGGTTACACAAGCTGGCAGGCGTTCGACCACATCCTCGAAAAAGCCAACCTCGTCGTAACACCAGGTAGTGGCTTTGGCTCACAGGGCGAAGGCTATTTCAGAGTTTCATCATACAATAGCAGGCAGAACGCCATCGAAGCCGCCGAAAGATTCAAGCAGTTGAAATGGTAATTAAAGTTTAATTAACAAATATTGCTTTGATTTCCGCGGTGGTTTTCATAAATTTGTTTTTATGAAAACCACCCTATTTTTTATCCATTTTTTAATCTTTTCGACAGCGCTCTTTTCATCTGAAATAAAAATTGGGATTGTCGGTCTGGATACTTCGCATGTAATTGCTTTTACACAATTGCTTAACGACACAAATAATCCCAAACACATTCCTGGGGCACGCGTGGTTTGCGCTTTTAAAGGAGGCAGTTCGGAAATCGAGGCAAGCACCACCCGAATCGAAAACTTTACCAAACAAATGCGAGAAAAATTTGATATCACCATCGTTTCAACAATTGATGAACTCTGCAAACAGGTGGATGTTGTCATGATTGAAAGTGTTGATGGTAGGAAACACCTCGAACAGACAATCCCCGTCTTCGCTCATAAAAAACCGATGTTCATTGATAAACCGCTTGCCGGTTCATTGCGTGACGCGCTGGAAATCTGGCGACTCTCGAAAAAACATTCCGTCCCGGTGTTCAGTTCCTCTGCATACCGATTTTACGAAAGCCTTATGGAGGTAAAAACCAATGATTTCGGAGAAATACGCACGGTTATTTCATGGGGACCAGCGGCACTCGAGCCGCATCACCCCGACCTCTTCTGGTACGGAATTCATCCAACGGAGGCTTTGTTTACAGTGCTCGGCAGGGGATGCGTTGCTGTTTCCCGAATTGCCACGAAAAATTCCGATATAGTTTCTGCAGAATGGACGAACAGCAGAACTGCCACTTTAATCGGTTTGCGCGAAAGCACCACTGGACATCGCGTCATCGTTCTTGGAAGCAAAGGCATCGCCGAACAAAAAGGAAGTGGAGATTATGCACCACTTGTTCGAGAGATTGTCAAATTCTTCCAGACAGGCAAACCGCCAGTCTCTCTTGAAGAAACGGTAGAAATCATCGCCTTTATGGAATCTGCCGACGAAAGCAAACGCCAGAACGGCGCAAAAGTGTCAATAAAAGACGTTCTTCTTAAAAACGGGGGTGAAGATTTCTTGCTAAGCAAATAATATTTGAAAAATATTATTAAATTTAACCGCAACTCATTTGAAAATCGTTGTGGCAAAAAACAAAAGCGGCAGTCATTCAAGACCGCCGCTTTACTCATTTTAAATCAATTTAAGGATTATATCCCTTTTTGAATCATGTATTTGAGCAAGTCACCAACTCTGCAACTGTAACCCCATTCGTTGTCGTACCAGCTCACGAGTTTGAAGAACTTGCTGTTCAAACCAATGCCCGAACCCGCGTCAAATATCGAAGAAGCCTTGCAATGTATGAAGTCAGTGCTAACAACTTCTTCATCTGTATATTCAAGAATACCCTTCAGATAGGTTTCACTTGCGCGCTTCATCGCGGCGCAGATTTCCTCATAAGAGGTTTCTTTGGTAGTACGGACGGTCAGGTCAACCACAGAAACAGTCGGCGTAGGAACGCGGAATGCCATACCTGTCAGTTTGCCCTTGACCTCTGGCAGAACGAGACCGACTGCCTTTGCGGCGCCCGTTGTCGATGGAATAATGTTGATTGCAGCAGTTCTGCCACCTTTCCAGTCTTTCTTGCTCGGACCATCAACTGTTTTCTGAGTGGCTGTGTAGGAATGAACTGTGGTCATTAAACCTTCCTCTACACCGAAGCCTTCTTTCAAAAGGACGTAAACCATCGGAGCAAGACAGTTTGTCGTGCACGACGCATTGGAAATGACGTTGTGTTGAGCCGGATTGTATTTTTCATGGTTTACACCCATGACAACCGTCAAACAATCGCCCTTCGCCGGAGCAGTAATGATGACCTTCTTTGCGCCAGCGGCAAGATGACCTTTTGCCTTCTCAACATCGGTGAAAAGACCGGTGGATTCGATAACCACATCAACACCCATGTCCTTCCATGGAAGCTGGGATGGATCTTTGGCGCTCACAACGCGCATTTCTTTACCGTTCACAACCAGAACATCGTCTTCAGCTTTGTCCGCAGAAGATTTTTTAGAAGAAATTGTTCCATTAAATCTCCCCTGTGTAGAGTCGTATTTCAAAAGATAACCAAGGTTGTCAGCCGGAACAATATCGCCAACCGCAACAACCTCAATGTCTTTGCCAACAATGCCTTGTTCAACAAGGGCTCTAAACACTAATCGGCCAATTCGACCGAATCCGTTGATTGCTACTCTTATCGCCATATTTCGTATTCCTTAAGTTAATTATTAAGTTTTTTTAAAAAACAATAATAAAATATAAGCAGGATTCGTCAATTTACAATAAAATAATTTTTGAATTTTCAAAAAATATGTGTATAAGTTTATTCATTAAAAACTGAGCGCAATTAAGCCGGGCGCAATTTAATGAAACTATGAGGATTATTAGACATGGCAGGAAATGTTTTTACAAAAATTGTAAAAATAGCAATTCTCTCGCAAAAAATGCTTGTTTTTTGTCAGAAAACAGATGGAAAAATTTGTCCCGTCCACTTGACTTGCAAAAATCCCTAATGGATATTAAATAATTATTTTTAAAAATATCTAATCTCTATGGTCAGGAAGAAAAAAACTACAGCCGCAAATAAACGGTTGCAACACAATTTAACAAAAACAAGAAAAAAGAAAAACGATATCGCAAAAGCGGAATCGGAGGTTTCCGCTAAAAGCGGAATCAAGACCGGATTAGCCACCGCTAAAAGCGATAAACAAACTTCTATACATCATGCAAATTTTGACCAACAGGTTGACTCCAATCCTTTATTAAAAGATGAAATTGACGACAGAATCAAAGAATTAGTCCGTCTGGCAAAGGAACAGGGTTACCTTACTTACTCCGACATTAATGAAGCACTGCCGGATAAAATCCTTTCGCCGGACGATTACGACGAAATTCTGACAAAACTCCGCAGTTTTGATATAGACATTGTAGACCAGGCGGAGGTTGACCAGATTCGCCAGTTCGAATCTTTCGACGACGAGGAAAAAGACCAGCTTGACATCCTTGATGACCCCGTCCGAATGTATCTCAAGCAGATGGGACAAGTACCTCTGCTCACCCGTGAACAGGAAGTCGAAATCTCCAAGCGAATTGAAGAAGCCGAAAACACGGTTAAACAAATAATCTACAGTTTTGGCTTTACAGCAAAGGAACATATAGCCCTCGCCGAAAAACTACTCTCAGAACCTCCAAAAGAACGATATGACCGCGTAATTGTTGATAAAAAAGTTGATAACCGCGACGAGCACCTTCGAGACCTGCGGAAAGTCGCCAAAAAAACCCGTGAAATTGACGATTCAATTGATGAAAAATACAAAGAGATTCTTTCCGCAAACTCGCCCCAAAAACGCGAGCACTTAGAAAAAGACTTAAAGAAACTGGAGAAAAAACTCCACTCCATGTTCCCAAAATTCTATTACAAACAAAAAGTAATCGAAGAAATTGCACAGGTTGCCGAAAATATATACGACAAATTCCAGACAAGTTTAAAGAAAATCGAAGACTGCAAACAAAACAACATTCCAAACAAAGAGGCAATTATCCAGGCTGAAGAAAATGCCATCAAAAACCTGGAAATCCTTGTTCGGATGCCTCACCAACAATTCATGGAATCTTTCAAACAACTTAAGATTTACTCCAAAAAAGCGCTCGAGGCAAAAACCGAGATGGTCGAAGCAAACCTTCGTCTTGTTATTTCAATCGCTAAAAAATACACAAACCGCGGGCTTTCGTTCCTCGACCTTATCCAGGAAGGCAACATGGGCTTAATGAAAGCGGTCGAAAAATTCGAATATCGCCGCGGCTATAAATTCTCCACCTACGCAACCTGGTGGATTCGGCAGGCAATCACCCGTTCAATAGCAGACCAGGCGCGCACAATACGAATCCCGGTTCACATGATTGAAACCATAAATAAACTCATGCGCGTTCAAAAACTGCTCGTTCAAGAATTCGGACGCGAACCAACCCCTGAAGAGATTGCCGACGAAATGCAGATGCCGGTAGAACGGGTAAAATCCATCCTTAAAATGGCACAACAGCCGATTTCGCTCCAATCGCCAGTTGGCGACAGCGAAGACACAAATTTTGGAGACTTCATAGAAGATAAAACTGCGGAAAATCCGTCAGAAATGACAAGTTACAGCCTCTTGAAAGACAAACTAAATGATGTCCTTTCAAGCCTGACGGAACGGGAGCGAAAAGTTCTTGAACTGCGATTTGGCTTGCTCGATGGTTATTCCAGAACGCTCGAAGAGGTTGGAAAACAATTCAAAGTCACCCGCGAACGCATCCGTCAAATCGAGGCTAAAGCATTGCGAAAAATGAGACATCCAACACGTCTGCGCCAACTCCAGGGCTTCCTGGAAATTGCAACACCAATGGCTTCCTGAAACACTCAGACACTTACATTCTCTTAAGACCCGCCACTCCTCGCAGACGGCGGGTCTTTTTTTAATCTGGAGTGTTGTCACAATCCCATTCATCAATATGACGATACCGTTCTATAAACGTTAACGACGCCAAATCCAAAAAAGAAATATCCCACGTAATAAATCGCTTTTACCATAACATTGGAATTTCCCCCATTAACAAGGCGGTGCTTGCATTTCCTATGCCAGGAACAAGAGACTTGCCGTCATACCCCTCTTCTTGCATCAAAATGCGCAAGTCCTGCTCTAACATTCCAATTCATCTTTTGTTGATTCGCCGCGTTTTATTAAGTTCTAGATGCTTATTACAAACGACTATAAGTAAATCGCAAAATCTGGTTTATAATTAAAAATCTTGATAATAAATACCATCCTTGATGTTCCACTTAGAACTTTCAGAGGACTTCCATGTTTTTCTATACGACTTCAGGCAATCCTCAAAATCCAAATTTAGTAATTCCGCTACTCTCCCTTTCCCCAAATCAGGTATAACTGGTATTTTAAAAACCATGAAGCCAGTTGTTCCCGGAGGCATACTCCCGGAAAACTCTACAAAACCATCTTTTTTGTTTACAGCACAACCTGTGGGAACATCAACTGCGGCAAGACTTAACTCTCCATCCTTCATTTTCAACTTCACAATTCCATCGTTAAAATCAAAAGACGCGCTTTTTCCTCCAACCTTCACAGAAAAACCAGCCTTTGCATCTTTGTACTCGGCGTTCAAATTTTCTCCATGTATTTTAACAACAACAAACCACTTTCCCCTCTTTCCAGCAGCGTCCTCTATGCCAGGACAACAAAAGACACTCATAGTGTAAACTATGTTATCGCGAATCCATTCGAGGAACAAAACACCATCCTCTTGCCAGTTTTTATCCGCCGGTTCCCCCGGCATGCCAAAATTGAAAAATCTTGTAAAATACTTATTGGAATACTTTTCTGAAACCCCACTGTTAAAATCGAGAATAACCTCGCCGTTTTGCTTAACTTTTATGGAAAAACCACTCCCATTATCCTCGTCTCCAAACAACGATGCCGCCGGATTATCCCAAACAAATACAAAAACGCAACAAACAATTACCCACCTTAAAAAATAATAACTCCCAATGTCTTTTGCATTCATCTTTCATCAATGCCATTTTCAATCTGGCTTTGTCTTCTTCCAGACAATTCCCTGCAGGCGTTGCTGAATACACCGTTTAAAATAACCTCGCGAGTCTTCCATATCAATGTCATCGTCATGGCGACAGGCACAACAGTTATGAAACTAAAATACGTCTGATAAACCTCCAGCGCCCGCCAGAATTGATAAGAAAAGAAATAAAACCGTTCTTTCCAATGGATAATGACAAAACTCAAAAACAATACGAATGCAAGAACCCGCAATACAATCTGGTTGAACCTTCCGTACACGCTGGCATCTTCTCTTAAAGAATGTTCCGGAAGCATTCTGGACAATTGCTGAATTAAACGGTTCACCATAAGCAAAAAAAGCGTTCCGGATATAAAAAATATCCATACCGCAACCGTGAATGACGGAACATCCGCAACTCTTAATCTCCAATACACAAACGGAGAAAGAGCAAAATTTATAATACCAAAAAACTTTGCCCTATCAATCAGGTCTGTCCACACCTTTTCGCTTTTTCTAAAATCATTGATGTAAAACAAAGACAGAAGAAGTAAACCAGTTACAGTAATGGGACCCCAAAAATCAATTGCTTGCAATTCAAACTTATTTTTTACAGAAGTTTTTACACAAACCACAAGCGCAACAGGTATTCCCCAGAATAAAATAGACAATCCCTTGACTAATCTACTCAGAGAGCGAGCAAATTCATAATTTTGCTCATTTGGCTGGTTCATTGATTGTCTTGCACAGTTAAATAAGTATATTCTTTTAACCCTCGCTCATAATCATCAAGCAACCTCATAGCCTCAGAAGGTTTCATACGGTCAGACTTTATGGCTTCATCCACCTGTGCCTTCATCTGCCGTTTCAGCTCATTTTCATCATATTGAACGCTTGTAAGCGCCTGCACAATCGTTGTTCCCTCAATAATCTCCTCCACGTAATAACCGGATGATTCATCAGGGTCAAGAAACACATGAACCTCATTTACCCTGCCGAAAAGATTATGCAGGTCTCCCATGATATCCTGGTAAGCGCCCATCAGAAAAATCCCGAGATAGTAAGGCTCAATATTCCCATTATTATCATACTGAAGCTTATGAACTGGCAATGTATCGCGAACATCGTAAAGGTCTATAAATTTATTAATCTGTCCATCAGAATCGCACGTAATATCCACCAGCGTTGCCTCTCTTGTCGGCTTTTCATTTAATCTACTGATTGGCATTATTGGAAAAAGCTGACCAAGAGCCCAATTATCCAGCAAAGACTGGAAAACTGAAAAATTGCAAAGATACTGGTCGCCAAGACTCTGTTCAAGCTCGCGGATTTCCTCCGGGACATAACCCTTGCCATGAAAACAATTGGCAACCTCATTTCCTATCTCCCAGAACAATTGTTCAATCTTGGCTTTCTCCTCCATCCCCATTAAACCGAGCACAAACATATTCTGCGCGTCTTCCTTTCTCTCAAGAGCATCGTGGTATGCCTCAAGTTTATTCAACTTCGGAAGATTCTTTTTTATTTCAAGCAACTCACGAACCAACGGATGCTCATCTTCGCCATAAACAAACCCCCTGCGCTCCTTCACCTTTTCAATGGCTCCAAAAACCTCCACAATAAGTACGCTGTGATACGCGACTATCGCCCTGCCGCTCTCGCTGATAATATCCGGATGTGGTACATTCTCCGTATTACAAATATCCTGAATATAATAAACAATATCGTTTGTATACTCTTGAAGAGTGTAATTTGTAGAACTATCAAACGCTGAACGGCTTCCGTCATAATCTACACCAAGACCGCCTCCAACATCAATGTACTGCAATTTAAAGCCCATTTTGTAGAGTTTGGCGTAAAATCGCGAAGCTTCCTGCACTGCGCGTTTAATGGTTAAAATATCTGGCACCTGAGAACCAATATGAAAATGCAATAACTTAAAACAATGCTCTAATTTTTCTTCTTTCAATGTCTGGACAGCTTCCAATAATTCTACCGTGCTTAAACCAAACTTTGCGTTTTCGCCGGCGCTATCAGCCCACTTGCCAGCCCCTTTTGCCATCAATCTCGTCCTTATGCCAATGATTGGTTCTACATTGAGTTGCTTGGAAATCGCAATTACATTATGCAACTCCTCAAGTTTTTCTACTACAATAATAATTGTTTTCCCAAGTTTATTTCCCAACAACGCCATCTTAATAAAACCTGCGTCCTTATACCCATTGCATATAATCAAATCTCCAACATGACTCTGCAACGCAAGCGCTGCAAACAATTCCGGTTTACTCCCGACCTCAAGCCCAAAATGATACGGTTTGCCTGCATCCAGTATCTCCTCGACAACCTCGCGAAGCTGATTCACCTTGATCGGAAACACACCACGATACTGCCCCTGATAATTAAACTCTCGAATCGAATTTCGAAAAGCAATATTGATTGATTCAACACGATGGCGAAGAATATCCTGAAAACGAATCAAAAGGGGAAACTTTAATCCCCGCGCACGCGCCTCTTCGATAACATCCGTCAAATCCACCTGAACACCGGCATCCTGCAAAGGAGTAGCGACAACATGCCCTTCTTCGTTGATGTCGAAATATCTCGCGCCCCAACGGTGGATGTTGTACAAATTTTTCGAATCCTGGATTGTCCAGGATTGTCCGCACGATTCATTATTGCTCATGGCAATCAAAAAACAAAAAGAACTATATTATTGTATATCTAAAAAATGCAATAGAGTTATAAAAAAAATTTTCAACAGAAAAATATTCTTGCATGTTCAGTAAAATTATTCTCTATGATTCTATCATCTTTATGACAAAGAGCAAACTCTCAAACATAGTTTCTTTTTGCAACAAATTGTTAAAAATTGGTTCATTTAGAGACTACGAAGCCGCGGTAAACGGCTTGCAACTTCAAAACAACGGAACCGTATCAAAAATCGGCGCCTGCGTGGACATCTCATATCAAACAGCAAAACTGGCGGCAGATAAACAATGCGATTTATTAATCGTTCACCATGGCATGATGTGGAATGCCCTTCAAACATTCACAGGAAAAAGATACGAAATGTTTAAATTACTCATTTCCAACAATATCGCCGTCTACAGTTGTCACCTCCCCCTCGACGCGCATCCCAAAATCGGCAACAATGCAATCCTGTGCAAACTTCTACAATTTAAAAACCTCAAACCTTTCCTTTCCCTAAAAGGTCAACCAATTGGATTTAAAACTTCCACGAATATCCCCCGCAATTTATTAAAACAGAAACTTGAAAAAATCCTCGGAACTCCCCCAATGCTTGTACCATTTGGACCGGAGATTTGCAAAAACATCGGCATTGTTTCAGGCGGAGCCGGAGAAGACATCAAAACCGCCGCAGACGAAGGCGTTGACACTTATATCACAGGCGAAGGTCCCCACTGGACATTCACAACCGCCCAGGAACTCGAGATAAACATCTTCTACGGGGGACACTACACCACAGAACAATTCGGCGTAAAAGCGCTTGCGGAAAAAGTCTCAAAAAAATTCAACCTTCCGTGGGAATTTCTCCCCGCCCCATCTGGACTATAAAAACTCAAAAAAACAAATTATTTATTGAAGCAAAATCGCTTCTTAATTTATCTTTATATTAAGAACCTCAGATTGAAAAATTTTTATATGAACAAAGAAACCAATGTCTGATTTCTTTCAAACAGGAGCAATTGCTACACTCCACAGACTTGGACAGCCGGATTTCGGACGTCTTGAAAAAGAATTGGAGGAATATTCCCAGGAAGTGCCTATTGGACTTGTCCTACCATGTCATGTAAAAGAACTGGGCACAAAAGCCCTACGGGGAATCATCCGAGAACTTAAAAACGTCACGTATATCAAACAAATCGTAATTGGCATGGACGGCGCAAATTTGCGGCAATTCAAAAGAGCAAAGAAAATCTTTTCTGCGCTTCCGCAAAACCCGATTTTACTCTGGAACGATGGACCCAGGATGCAACAACTCTACAAAAAACTCGAGGATGCCGACCTCTACCCAGGCACGCACGGCAAAGGTAGAAACGTATGGACATGCTTCGGATACATCCTCGCAAGCGACAAAGTTAAGATGGTCGCACTTCATGATTGTGACATTCTAACCTACGACCGCGAACTATTGGCGCGCCTGTGCTATCCAGTCGCTCATCCGAGTCTTGGCTTCGACTTTTGCAAGGGCTATTACGCGCGCGTAAGCGACCGCCTAAATGGTCGCGTCATGCGCCTTCTTGTAACCCCGCTTATCCGCGCCCTCAAATCAATCATTGGCATCCATCCGTTTCTGGTTTACATGGACACCTTCAGATATCCGCTGGCAGGCGAATTTTCCATGGATGTTTCGCTCCTGCGTCGAAGCCGAATCCCGTTCGATTGGGCTATCGAAGTTGGTATCCTTTACGAAGTCTATCGCAACTGCGCACCGCGAGCAATCTGCCAGTCTGAACTTTGCGACAACTACGACCACAAACATCAAGATTTATATCCACGCGACCCCGAAAAAGGACTCAATAGAATGGCAATCGACATCGCAAGCTCCTTCTTCAGACGAATGGCGGCAGAAGGAATCAAACTCGACGAAGGACTCTTCAACACACTCCTGATTACCTACATGAGACAGGCTGAAGATACCCTGCGGTTCTATGCCGCAGACGCAACAATCAACGGACTCTATTACCCGCGACACGAAGAAGAAACAGCCGTGGCAACGTTCGTTCGAAGCATTCGCGTAGCCGCAAAAGCGTTCCAGGAAGACCCTCTTGGCTCCCCTCTGATTCCAAACTGGAACCGCGTCGTCTCAGCCCTGCCCAACTTCCTGGAAGAACTATACGAAACCGTTCAAAAAGACAACGAACCCTGACCTACTCAGCCTGCCGCCAATCAACCACCCTTAACTGAACACACCTGTTCTCCTTGTACTGATTTATTTGAGGAGCAAACACAAGATCAAACCTGCCAACAGGCAATGTTGCCTCTTTACCACCATTCCACCAAACCGCCTCAACCATCGCCTTCCCATCCGTAACCCACATCTTTACATGTTGTCTCTCTGAGCCAATACGCAATAGGGGACGACTGTGTCTCAAATTCCTTGACACAAAATAAACCGACTCATTGCAAATCCCATACGGCTTTAACCTCTCCAACTCTTCAACATTCCGATACGTAAGTTCATCAAGTCCAACCTCGCAATCTACATCTATTTCTTCAACAAAATCTTCAGTCTTCAACATCGTCTTTGCAATTGAATTGAGTCTTTTCTTAAATTCATCCATCTTTCCATACTCAATTGAGACGCCAGCCGCCATCGAATGCCCGCCATATCTTATAAGCAAATCCCGACAATCCTCCAACGCTGAAACAATGTTGAATTTTTCTATGCTCCTTGCTGAACCACGCAAAAAATTGCCCTCACCGCCAAAAATAATAGTCGGTCTATATAATTGCTGAACTATCCTGGACGCCACAATCCCTACCACCCCGATGTGCCACGATGGATCACCTTCCACCACCACATAATCTTCATCAGGATTAAACCGTTTTAAAAGCGAAGTTAATACTTCTTCGGCTATCTCATGTTCAATCCTCTGACGTTCATGATTTTTCTTATCCAACCTCTGCGCAATTGGAAGCGCCTCCTCCTCCGTCTCCGCAACCAACAACTCAAACGCCTCCTCTGCGGTTTCAAGCCTGCCAGCCGCATTTAGCCGCGGTGCCAACATATAACCTATCTCATACACGCCTATCGGCTTGGGTGCCGCAGAGACTTCAATCAAAGCCGCAATTCCGCACGACGGATTTTTATTAATCTTCTTTAACCCGGCAGATACTAAAATCCTGTTCTCCCCCACCAGCGGCGCAAGGTCTGCAACCGTCCCGAGCGCAACAAAATCAAGATACTCGCGTATATCCACTTTAACCGCCCATGAACACCCCAACTCGCGCCCCCTTTTTGTCAAACCATGCACAAGTTTAAAAACAATGCCTACCGAACACAACTCCTGAAACGGAGATACCATCTCAAATTTAGCAGGATAATTGGGTATTCGTTCGACAGCCGTATCTTTAGAATCTGACCTGCGAGCAAATGGATTAACCAGCGCAACAGCCGGCGGTAAAACTGTGGATGGTTGATGATGGTCCAGTACTATAACATCAATGTTATTCTTTTTTAATTCATTAATCACCTCCACCGCGCCAGTCCCGCAATCTACAGCAACAATCAACTTTACAGGAAACTTCTTCAGACAATTCGCAACTGCATCAACACTCAAACCATAACCCTCCTCCATCCTGCGGGGCAGATAATAATTTACATTCCATCCACCCTTTTTTAAAAAATCGTAGAGAACCGCAGTCGAAGTAACCCCATCCACATCATAATCTCCAAAAATGATAATCGGTTCTTCAGATTCAAGAGCCAAAAACAGCCTCTCAATTGCCTTTTCAATATCAGTTAAGAAAAATGGATCTTTAAGATTTTTTAATTCAGGTTTTAAAAAAAGACTGGCGGATTTTTCATTTACATATCCCCTGTTAACCAGACACTTTGCCAGAAGTCTCGAAATGCCAAGCGACCTTGAAAGATGAGATGTCAATAATTCTTCCTGTCTCTGTATTCTCCATCTATATTTTTTCATCTCCAGTCTTCACCTGTCGCATAAATTATTCAGATTTTTTCTCATTGTTTCCCTTTGCAAACATTGCCGAAATAACGGACAATATTATTGAAACAAAAATTATCCCTGCAATCACAAGCAAAGCGTCCTTTGCTTCAATTTTGAAGTCCCTCAACGCATCCACATGGTTTTTCAACCATGGCAAAAGCATCTTTAACCCAATAAAAACCAGAACAACTGAAAGACCATATTGAAGGTATTTAAAATACCGTATTGCGCCGGCAAGCACAAAATACAAAGACCTCAACCCCAGAATTGCAAACACATTGGATGTAAATACAATAAACGAATCTGTTGTAATCCCGAAAATCGCCGGTATAGAATCCAGCGCAAAAATAACATCTGTGGTTTCCACCATCAACAAAACAAGCATCATCGGCGTTATCATCAACCTGCCATCCTTTCGAACAGAAAACTTTTGTCCTTCATAATCAGAAGTTACAGGAAACAACTTTCTTGCAATCCGAATAGCTATATTCTTTTCTGGCTCAGGCGCCTCCCCTCCCGAGAAAACCAACTTTATCCCGGAAAAAATCAAAAACAACCCCAGAATATATAATATCCAGTGAAACTTGCTTATAAGAGCAATCCCGAGAACTATCATGACCGCTCGCATAACAAGCGCACCCATAATCCCCCAGAATAAAACCCTGTGCTGAAATTCATGCGGCACGCGAAAATACGAAAAAATTACCGCAATCACAAACACATTATCCAGCGACAAAGACAATTCTGTTATATAACCGGCAATAAATTCATGGAACGACTCATTGCCCCTGTAAGGTTTAATAAAAAGAAAAGCAAACAACATTGAAAGTGTGAACCAAAATAGAGTCCAAAAAAACGCTTCCTTTACTTTTACAACGTGAGCCTTGCGATGGAACACCCCAAGGTCCAATAAAACCGCCCCTAATACCAGTATAATAAAAACCGCCCAATGTAAGGGCGTAATTTGTATGATGCAAAGCATACTCAACGCCGATTAATAGCAACTACGAAATTTTAAAAACACCCAAACTAAATAAAATCCACGACAGATGCGACTATACGTTTTTTGCGGCATCTGCATATTGATTTGCGGCAGGCTCCTCGATTGAAGGTTGAGCCGCAAGCTTCGGTCTTTCGCCTTTATGCCAGAAATAAACCAATGCGCTTGCAATATAAATACTTGAATACGTGCCTGTTATAATACCAACAAGGAATATAAACGCAAAATCGTTTATAACTCCGCCCCCGAAAATATATAGCGACAAAGTCGCCAGGAAAACCGTGCCCGAAGTTATAACCGTTCTACTCAAGGTCTGATTTATCGCCCTGTTGATAATTTCGCCAAATGTGCCCTTCATCCCAATCTTAAGGTCTTCGCGAATACGGTCAAAGATAACGATTGTATCATTAACAGAGAAACCGATAATCGTTAAAACCGCCGCAAGAATCGGCGCGTTCAATTCCTTGCCAGCGAGGAAAAATATCCCAAGACTCATTAGAATATCGTGCACCAACGCCACAATTGCTCCCACAGCAAATGAAAACTCATATCTAAATGCAACATAAATAAGTATACCAAACATGGCTATCAATGCCGCTTTTATCGCTGTGCCTTGAATCTCTCTACCTACAGATGGACCCACAGTTTCATAAGATTCTATGTGAAACTTTGCGTTCGGGAATTGCTCATTCAACACCTTCACAACTCGCTCGCCTGTCCCATAGGCGCTCACAATTGAAAGATTTTCTTTATTAACCGAGATATCTTTTTGATATTGAATTGAAACCTCTCCAATTTTTAGTTTTTCAACCGTTGAACGGATTTGCCCAACGTCAACTTTTTGAGCGAAACTAAGCGTCAATCTGTCGCCACCAGCGAAATCCGGTCCGAGAACATTATGTCCACGAACAAAAACCCCATACGCCATGCCAATAATAATTATTATCCATGAGAAAACAAACGCCGGCTTGGCATATTTTATAAAATCAATATTTGTGGTTCCAAAGAAATGCAACATTTTCAATGATGTAATCAGATTTCTATCAAGACACCAATCGAATATTAACCGTGTTACCACCAGGGCCGTGAACATGCTGACAGAAACACCAATCGTGAGGGTAACGCCGAATCCTTTGACCGGTCCTGTGCCCATGTAAATCAAGATTACCGAAGCAATTAAAGTTGTAAGGTTCGTATCGAAAATAGTTCCGAATGCCCTGCTATACCCTGCCGCGATTGCACCTTTCAAAGATTTGCCTGCCGCCAATTCCTCTCGAATTCTTTCATAAATAAGCACGTTGGCGTCAACAGCCATACCAATTGTCAACACTATACCTGCGATGCCGGGCAGAGTTAACGTGGTGTCAATGTAACATAAAACTCCAAATAAAATTATAATGTTAAGAATCAATGCCAGGTTCGCAACAAAACCCGCCAGCATGTAATAAACCATCATGAAAATCGAAACAGCAACCACACCAATTATGGAAGCGGTAATACCACTGCGGATTGAATCTTTCCCAAGTGATGGTTCAACATCGCGCGCTTCAAGGATACTCACTGGTGTTTCAAGCGGATTTTCAAGCACGTTGGCAAGTTCAATTGCTTCTTCTGGCGTAAACCTGCCCTCAATCACACCACTACCGCTTGGAATTTCGCTTCTAATAATCGGGGCAGAATAAAGTTCACCATCCAGAACTATCGCAAGCCTCTGTCCAATATTTTCCCGTGTAATATCAGCAAAGAGTTTCGCCCCCTCATCTATCAGTTCAAAACGGATAAGTATCTGTCCTGTAATCGGGTCGCGGTCAGGCATAGCGCGTTTGATGTATTTCCCGGTAAAACCACGTTCAGCCTTTTTACTGACAACAATTGGCTCATAATACTCCTTGTTCCCATCGCGCCGCCTTTCTTTCAAAATCTCATACCCCGGCGGTATAATGCCTTTTTTAATCAATTCATCGCTTTGCGGATGCACCATTCGGAATTCAAGGAACGCTGCTCTTTGAATCTGCCGTTTGGCGCTTTCCTTGTCGGCTTCCGAAAGTCCAGGCAATTGAATCAATATACGGTCATCTCCTGCAGGTTGAATTATCGGCTCAGCAACACCGAACCTGTCAACACGCTTTCTAATAACTTCAACTGCTTGTGACAAAGCGGCTTTTTTAGCCTCAGGATCAGCTTTGTTCAATTTATTTGTATCAATGCCAACCAAAAACGATGTTCCGCCTTGAAGGTCCAATCCAAGTTTAATTTCACCCGCCGCTTTGCGTTGCAAGAAATTCAAAACACCGCGGGTTGGCTCCTTTTCAGATTTAACATCAACCTCTGGAAAATACCGAGTTATATCGTTTGTTCCTATCGCAACCAACAGATTCCCATAAGACCTGTCTGGATACTGTTTTGCCAATTCGCGAGCTGAAGAAACAATAGCCGTAAAGTTGGTGTCTTTGTTTACAGCAAGTTTTTCGAACGTTTGAATAAGGTCTCTTGGCGTTGGTGGATAAATTTCAGAGATTGCCCACGCCACTAAAAAGACCGTCAACAACCATTTCCAGAGATTTTTCTTGCTCATGTTTTAATAAATCTTTGCTTTTATTACGCTTAACGCTTTGTGTCAATGAAATTGATTAACCACTATCTTATTTCTTTGGGGGTTCTTCGTCAAAACCGCTTTCAATTATTTCAGAAACAGCAGATTTAAGGATTTCAATCTTCGCGTCGGCAGTCCGCACAGTCACTGTTTTTTCCTTCACCGTAATAACAGTGCCAATAATGCCACCACTGCAAAGCACTCTATCGCCGCTTTTTATCTTTTTAAGCATTTCCTCGTGTGCTTTTGCCTTTTTCTGTTGTGGACGTATCAATAAAAAGTAAAACACGACCATTAACAAAATCAGGGGGACAAAACTTGCCCACGCAGGCGCCGCCTGTTGTTGTCCCTGCGACGGTGGTGGAGCAAATGCCATTATTATATCTATCATTTCAACTTTCATATCAATTTAGTGATTTGAATAATGTAAGAACCTTTTACAATTTAGCAAGCATAAGATACAAAAATTTCCATTGCAAGATATGTTTAATCAGATAGAACCCGATTTTCAAAAACATTTTTACATATGCAAATAGCGTCCAACCTTCGATAAAAATGCAAGTTGTTATTTATAAATATGTTGAATTGTTTTTTAAACATTATTTTTAAAAATCCGTTAATTAATCCATTGATTAATAAACAAATTTATTTAATAATTTTTCCATGTTTTCGCACATTGTTATTTTTTGGACAAAACCAGAAATTAAAAATGCCACGGAGGCGCTTGTGGAAGGCGCAAATCGGTATTTAAAAACAATCCCTGGAATCCTTCACTTCCATGTGGGCAAAATGGTTCCAAGCCATCGGAGCGTAGTTGACCAGTCATATCAGGTCGGGTTAAACATTGTTTTCAGGGATAAAGAATCACAGGACAAATACCAGGAACATCCTCAACATATTGAGTTTGTGGAAAAAGTGTTTAAACCAAATTGTTCAAAAGTGGTAGTTTACGATTTCCAATAAGTTTTACCCCTTGTTAAAAAAACATTTGATTACAAATATTTTATATAATTTATTTCTTATTTCTATTGGCAAAAACAAACAATAACCCAGAAATGGCTAATTGCAGGCAATAATTGCTTTCTGCTACTAATTATTATATGCTTTTAACTTAGTTAAAAGTCTACATCTCAAAACCTGCAATTTTTGCATTTTTTATAAACCGTTTTAATTTTTCTCTGTCTTTTTTACCAGGAGCGCTTTCTACCCCGCTTGCAACATCAACTGCAATTGGCTTTACCATCTTAACCGCATCAGCAACATTTTCAGGGGTTAATCCGCCAGATAATATAATATTAGGATTAAATTCCTTAGCGCGAAGGGCAATTTGCCAATCAAAAGTTGTACCTGTTCCGCCGTGAGTGTCTGGAGCAAAGGTATCTAAAAGCCAGATAACATTTTTATATTCCATTAATCTCTCCCGCGGGAAGCTATCCTTAACCCTGAAGGCTTTTATGGTTTTTTCTTCAAAAAGTCTGCAAAGTTCCGGCGATTCATTTCCGTGCAATTGAATAAAATCCAGATTAACCTGTTCGTCCACAGAGTTTATAAACGTATACGATTCATCAACAAAAACTCCAACCACCCTAACAAAAGGGTTTATTATTCTTCTAATTTTTGCCGCATCATCCGGCGTTATATAACGTGGACTTTTGGGATAAAAAATGAAACCAAGCGCATCTGCTCCGAACTCAACCGCTGCAAGCGCATCTTCAAGATTCGTTATACCGCAGATTTTTACCTTTATCGGCATAGTTTTACCTCATCAATGTTTATTCAAGACAGCGCCAATTGTCTCCTCTAATTTTAGAATTTCCATATCCGTATTGTAAAAATGAGGAGAGATTCGTATAAACTTTCTTCCATTTCTATCCTGTCTTAACGATGTAATAATACCCGATTGAATCAAGTTTTTATGCAGTAATTCCGTGTTATTCTCCTGAATCAAAAAAGAAACAATCGCGGATTGATTTTGCTCTGGCGCAGAAACATTCGGAATTCCCGCATTTAATTTTTCCAACATATTTACAATTTTTCGCCGTTTTCTCAAGAGTTCGCCCGAGATATTATCAATTCCAACTTCATGGATTAAATCTAACGACGCCTTCAGTCCCGCCAACAACGCAATCGGATGCGTACCTGCTTCATATTTTCTTGCGTCCGTCGGAAAAACTATTTCATCCTGAGCAACAAAACCAGGACATCGCACATTGTGCCAGCCAAGCAAAACTGGCTTTATAAATTCTTGAAGTTCTTTTCTAATATATAAAATGCCTGCTCCACACGGACCAAGAAGCCATTTGTGTGCGTCTGCGGCTAAAAAATCTACGTTATTGACTATCGTGGGAAATGCACCAAGCGTTTGAATCGCGTCGACACAAAAGAAAATCCCTTTTTGGCGAAGTTCGCGTCCGATTTCATCCACACAAATCCGCCAGCCCGATAAAAAATGGCATGAAGCCAATGCCACGAGGCGCGTATTTGCATCAACCTGTTTTAAAACATCCTCCGCAGTAATCCTGCCGAGTTCGCCTGCAATCAACCTTCTGATTTCAACACCGTTTTCCCGCAAGTTCAGCCACGGATAAACATTGGATGGATAATCATCAAAGTAGATTAAAATATTTTCGCCGGGTTTTATGCGGATACCTGCGGCTATTATGCTCAATCCAACCGATGTTGGCCCAACCAGTGCGATTTCTTCCGGTAACGCTCCAATTAACTTTGCTGCAGATTGGCGAATCTCTAATAATCTTAAATCTCTGAAAACCTCTTCCTGGTCGCCGTTTTGAGCTGCGGTTAGATATTCTATCATTGCCGCTGAAACCCGGCGCGGCAACGGACATACCCCGGCATGGGCAAGAAAAATCTTTTTTTGCGTTACAGGAAATTCCCGCCAGCGCAGAGATTCATCATTAAGAATTTTTTCGATTGTCAGTCTTTGCGTATCCGTGGAGTATGCAATCTTGTTTTTTTACTGGATTCTCTTCGCCAATTCCTGAGCGCTCAATTCATAAATTTCTTTATGGAGAGACCTTCCGTGAGAATCCATTGTAACAACCACCGGAAAATCCTCGACTTCAAATTCCCAGATGGCTTCTGGAGCACCAAATTTCTCCATCAGGTAAACACCTTTTACCTTTTTGATGCATTCAGCAAGGACCTGCGCCGCTCCGCCAACAGCATGTAAATAAACACAACCACACTGGCGACACGCTTCAAGCGTTCGGTCTCCCATACCGCCTTTCCCAATAATCCCGCGCAGAGAATATTCCTTGATAATTTGTCCCTGATATGGTTCTTCGCGGATGGAAGTGGTAGGACCGGCGGCAACAACTTTCCATTCTCCTTTCTCGTCCTTAATAACAACCGGACCGCAATGGTAGATTATTCCGTTGCGCAAATTGACCTCAGGCGGCAAGGCTCCGCCATCGTGCAGATATTTATGCACAGCATCGCGTCCGGTAAACACCGTTCCGCTTATCAAAACCTCGTCTCCAACCTTCAGGGCGCGAATCTTTTCTTCTGTAAATGGCGATGTTAACTTAATCATGTTATCTCCTGTGCGTTAATTTTAATAAAGCCACTGTTTGATATTGCATTTTTCATCCAGAACAAAACCCTGTCTTCTGAATGCCCAACACATATAACTGACGCTTACGAAAAACGACGCAGGCACACGATTCAAAGCGCATATCTTAACGCCAAGGAGCGTCGTCTTTCCGCCAAACCCCATCGGACCAATTCCCAATTCATTGGCGGTCTTTAAGATATCCTGTTCAAGTTCATCCAATTCTTTCACAGGATTTCGGTCGTCAAGTTTTCTCAAAAGTTGACGTTTGGAGGCTTCATAACCTGTAGCCCTATCGCCCCCGATACACACTCCAATCACTCCCGGACCACACCCCTTTCCCTGCGCCTGAAAAACAGCGTCAAGGATAACCTTGCGACATCCTTTCAGGTCCCTATCGGCTTTCAATTTTTCATACGGCAATGAATACTGGGCACCAACATTTTCGCATCCGCCGCCTTTAAGAATCAGTCTCACAGCAATATCAGACGAGCGATGTTGATGAAAATGCAGAACAGGAGAACCTGCTCCAATGTTTGTGCCAGAATTTTTTCCGCTAATCGAATCTACTGAATTTTGCCTTAAATATCCTTTTTCTGTGGATTCTTTAACAGCCGCTTTAGCCGCTTCTTCGAATTCAATTTGGTCAAAGCCCTTTGGACAATCCACATAGAACAAAATACTGCCCGTATCCTGGCATATTGGTTGAGACCTTTGTTTTGCCATCGCAATATTTTGGTCGATGATTTTCAACGCAGATTCAGCTATCGTGCCCTTCTTTTCGTTTTCAAGAGCCGAGAGGATTGTTTTATATACATCCTGCGGTATCTCCGCGGATGTCCGCCGTATAAGTTCTACAAGTTTATCCTTTAAATCGTTCATTTTAAATTCCTTCCTCAAAAACCAAAAAAACTATTATAAGATAGCAGAAAAAATTTATTTCTCAATTTCATTATTCTAATAAAGTGGAACAGTCTTTTTAATGCGAGATTCAAAAATATGATACTCGCTAAAACCGCATGATTTTGCTAATTTTATGGCGTGTTCGAAATCCATGCCTACTTCTTCCGGCGCGTGCGAGTCTGAACCAAATGTTATGCCAACCCCTTCCACTTTCGCCATCGTTAGAATTCTTGAGTCAGGATAAATTTGACGGCATTCCTTTCTCAATCCTGCGGTGTTAATTTCAATTAAAGTGTTATTTTTTTTTGCAACCCTCAAGAAATTGCGAAACAATTCAGAACAGTCTTTTTCTGGAAAATGACCGAATTTTTTTGCCAGGTCAACATGACCGATAATATCGAATAATCCGCTTTCAGCTGCCTGTGTAAGTCTGTTAATATAATTTTCCCAGACTTCTGTGATATTGCACCGATTCCACTCATCTTTCTTATTCGGGTTATCAATATCCCATTTTTTGTCAACATAATGCACCGAGCCAATAAGGTAATCCCACTGGTAAAGAGCGGAAAGTTTTTTTATCCAATCCTCGCAACCGGGTATAAAATCCATTTCTAAAGCAAGGCGAATTTTAATTTGCGGAAATTTCTTCTGAGCCGCGCGTATGCTTTCCACATATGAATCTAACTCAGAAAATTTCATTCTCCAATCATCGAAATCATCCTCTGGCATTGGCGAATGATCGGAAAAACCAATTTCTTTTAACCCTTTATCCACAGCCTTTGAAACATATTCCTCAATCTCACCCACTGCATGTCTGCACAACTTAGTGTGAATATGGTAATCTGCCGGTAAAACCATGTTTATTATGTATTCTACAAATCAATAAATTGCAATTAAAAACGGATTTATTTAAGAATTGCCCCAAATAATAAGTACAAACAATGCCAGTTATTCAAAATTATGTTTATATAATTAAGTTTTAAAATTTTAGGCGTCCTTAAAATTTAAATCAAAGTTTCTTGAAATTGCTCGCATTATAGAATTTAATTTACGGCGTGGCGGCAAAAGTAATAGTTGTGGCAAACCAGAAAGGCGGGGTAGGAAAGACTACCACCGCGGTAAATCTTTCCGCCTGTCTTGCCGCTATTGAACGAAAAGTTCTTTTGCTGGACCTTGACCCACAGGCAAATGCCACAAGCGGAGTGGGCATCGAAAAGCAGGAGGGAATCAGCGTCTACAAACCATTGCTTGGTGATGGTTCGCTCGAAGAAAAGATTGTTTATACACAATTTCCAAATCTGGATTTGGTCCCGAGCGAAGTTGACCTTTGCGGCGCCGAACTGGAAATTGCGCGCCTTGATAATCATTTGTTAAGGCTTGCCTCTATATTAGACCCTGTCCGTTCAAGCGATAGATACGACTTAATTATAATTGATTGTCCGCCATCGCTCGGAATGTTGACGCTGAACGCGTTTGCCACTGCGGACGGTTTGCTCGTACCTCTCCAATGCGAATATTATGCGCTGGAAGGAATTTCTACTCTCACCAGGGTGATGAACCAGTTGCGCGATGCAGGATTGAATCCCCGTCTCCATTTATTCGGGATTGTCATGACAATGTTTGACAGCAGAACCAATCTATCCCGCATGGTTGTAAGCGATGTCAGGAAATATTTCGGTGAAGCAGTGTTCGAAACCGTTATACCGCGAACCACACGTCTTGCCGAAGCGCCAAGTTTTGGCAAACCAATCATTTATTACGATAAATACAATCCAGGTTCCGCGGCATATCAACTTCTGGCCCAGGAAGTTGCAGAAAGATTGAAGAAGATTTAACAGTATTTCGTTATAAAATTATATGAACATTAAATTAAGTATTATAGGGTTAACTGCGTTGGTAATAACCGCCTCTATTTATGGAGCGGATTGGAATCAATATCGTGGAGCAAACAGCGATGGAATTTCAACTGAAAAAATCAATCCTGCAAAATTGGAGTGGAGTGGAAACAGTCCCAGGACACTCTGGAAAGCTGAAACACCCAATGGATTTAGCTCTTTCTCAATCGCCGGAGGAAAGGCATACATAGTTGTAAGCAGAAATGTGGATGGACAACCATCAGAGGTATGTGTTGCCTTTGACGCTGAAACAGGAAAAGAACTCTGGGCAAAACCGCTAACTGTTGCAAAATACCAATCTGGGGGAGACTCTGGTACGCCTGATAATAAAGGCGGTGATGGACCTCGCTCAACCCCGGCTGTTAGCGACGGTTGTATATATGTTTCCACACCAAAACTCCTCCTCTACTGCTTGGACGCAAACACAGGAAATGAAATCTGGAAAAAGGACATAATGCAAGAGTTCGCAGGTCGGAATATTGGATGGGAAAATGCGGCATCGCCAGTGGTTGATGGAGACCTTGTGTTTTTTGCCGGCGGCGGTGCAGGGCAATCTTTAATTGCATTCAATAAAAGAGATGGTTCAGTCGTCTGGAAAGGTTTTGATGAAAGAATAACTCATTCAACGCCAACCGTCGCCACAATCCATGGCGTCAGACAGGTTATCTTCTTTCTCCAGAGCGGTTTATTGTCCGTCGAAGCAAAAACAGGGCGCGAACTCTGGCGATTCCCATTCAGGTTTAATGTGTCAACTGCAATTTCTCCAGTGGTTTGCGGCGAAGACCTTGTTTATTGCTCTGCCGGATACGATGTTGGAAGCGGCTTGTGCCGTATCGTAAAAGATGGTGATAAATTCAAAACCGAGACCGTATGGAAAATTCCCGGAAACAAACCCGTTTGCAACCAGTGGAGCACACCTGTTTACAAAGACGGTTATCTTTATGGAATGTTCACTTTCAAGGAATATGGCTCCGGACCATTTAAATGCGTGGAAGTTGCAACTGGAAAAGTGATGTGGGAAAAACCCGGTTTTGGAATGGGAAACGTTATTCTTGTTGACAACAAACTAATTGCCCTTGCCGATGACGGCAGGGTGTGCGTGATTGAACCAACTCCAAAAGAATATAAAGAGGTTACAAGCGCAAAAATTTTGAATGGAAAATGCTGGTCAACTCCGTCTTTCAGCAATGGCAGGCTTTATGTGCGAAGCACAAAAGAAGGCGCCTGCGTAGATTTAAAGTAAATCGTAAGATAAGATTGCAAAAATTTGAATTATGGCGGACTGGAAGAACATCCCTGTCATTTGTGCATTTGCATCAATATTAATGCAGGTAGACTTATATTGTTCCGATTGGAACCAATATAGAGGTCCTGATTACAATTCTATCTCCAGGGAAATTGGAGTCAGCACAAATTGGAATGAGAAAAGCATAAAAACACTATGGCGTGTGGAACTTCATGGCGGTTTTAGTTCATTCAGCGTCAGGGGAAACAGAGTTTTTACTCTGGATAAATGGATTGAAGACGGCGTTCCAAAAGAATTTTGCATTGCTTTAGATGCAGACACCGGGAAACAACTCTGGGCAAAAGAAATGGGAATTGCCCGTTACGATTATGCCTATGATGCTGCGCCTTATGATGGACCGCGAAGCACACCGACGGTGGTTGATGGTAAAGTCTATGCGCTGAGTGCTCATTTATCATTATATTGTCTGGACGAAAAAGACGGAAAAGCAATCTGGTCAAAAGATTTAATCAAAGAATTTGGAGCTCAGAACATCGGATGGCAAAATGCCGCCTCGCCCATCGTCGAAAACGGAGTGGTCATTCTAAATTGCGGAGCAAAAGGGCAAAGTTTTCTCGGATTAAACAAGGATACCGGTGAGATTAAGTGGAAAAACGGCGACTTCGGTTTAACACATTCAACGCCTTCTGTTGCAACAATTCATGGTGTTAAACAGGCGGTTTTTATGACACAACAAGCCGTTGTTTCTATTTCTCCAGAAAATGGCAAAATCTTATGGCAACACAATTTCCCGCGCAGTGTGTCAATTGCCTCGTCCCCGGTTGTTGCCAACGACATCGTTTACTGCACTGCGGGCTACGGAGTCGGCGCATACGCCTTTAAAGTCACAAAAAATGCTGATTCCTGGACTGTCAGAGAATTGTGGCGAAAGGTTGGCAATAAACATTGCAACCAGTGGAGTACGCCGGTTTATGTTAATGGCTTCTTATATGGAATCTTTGGATTCAAGCAATATAAAACCGCTCCACTTAAATGCCTGGAAATCGGCACTGGCAATGAACGCTGGGTGCAGGATGGCTTTGGCATGGGAAATTTGATTTATGTTAATGGTTTTTTTATTGTCCTCAGCGACCAGGGAGACGTCTATCTCGTCGAAGCAAATCCGAGAGAATACCGCGAAATTGGAAAAGTAAAAGGTCCTTCGGGAAACTGCTGGTCAACGCCAGCATATTCAAACGGCAGACTTTATTTGCGAAGTCATAAAGAGGGAATTTGTCTTATTGTTTCTGAACAAAAATAACAACGGTATTTACAGCCACCCAGTTTTTGTGGGAAAATATCTTCATGGAAAAGAATTGTTGTTGCGCGGGCAATCAAACAAAATCAATCAATCGCACTGCCCTGTATGAAAACCATGTAAAACTTGGCGCTAAAATGGTGGATTTCGCTGGATGGGAAATGCCAATCCAATACAGCAGTATTCCAGATGAACACATTGCAGTAAGAACTGCCGCGGGAGTGTTCGATATTTCTCACATGGGACAAATATTAATTTCTGGAGAAACTGCCGCAAATTTTCTTAATTTTTTGCTTACCAACAATGTTTTAAAACTCGGCATTGGCGATGCACAGTATTCGTTGATGTGCACCCAATCGGGCGGCGTCATTGACGACCTGTATGTGTACAAAATCGGAGAAACAGACTATATGCTGGTCGTAAATGCATCGCGCAAAGATGTGGATTTATCTCACATAAATGACATCGGCAAAAAATTCAATAATGTCTCTGTGGAACCGCGATTTTCCAACAGTGCGATCGCTATTCAGGGACCTCACTCTCAAACAATTATGGATTCGATTGTCAAAGACGCAATCATCAGCGGCAAAAAGGCAACAAAACCAAGCGAACTCCTTAAAAATCAACTCATCGTTCTTAAAAATGCGGACGGCAAATCTGAATACATAATTTCACGCACTGGATACACGGGGGAAGACGGCTTTGAAGTTTTTGGTCCTTCTAACATTGTTGTTAACATCTGGGAACAGGTGCTTCAGGAAGGTTCAAAATATGGCATAAAACCAGCTGGACTTGGAGCCAGAGACTCTCTTAGACTGGAAGCATGCTATCCACTGTATTCTCATGAACTGAGCGAAGAAATCACGCCGATTGAAGCAGGATTAAAATTCTTTGTGGACTTTGAAAAAAGCGATTTTATCGGACGCAAAGCACTTTTAAAACAAATCAAGGAAGGCGTTCAGAAGCGATGCATAGCGTTTAAAATGATTGAATCCGCGCCGCCACCCAGGTCCGGTTACAAAATTGTGATATCAGAAAATCCGGCTGTGGGATGGGTGAGCAGTGGTGCTTTCAGTCCAATGTTAAAAAATGGCATTGGCATGGGGTTCGTTCCATCTCAATCGGCGGAAGTCGGCAGACAAATCCAGATTGAAATTCGCGGAAAACTGTACAGGGCTGAAATAGTAAAAAAACCTTTTTATAAACGAAGTTAATCTGATATATTTCTGAAAACTTTAAACGTTTGGATTCTGAATATGGCAAATATACCGGAGAATTTAAAATATACAAGCACACACGAGTGGGTGAAAATTGACGGCAATATTGCCGTGGTTGGCATAACAGACCACGCCCAGCATGAACTTTCAGACATTGTTTTTGTCGAACTACCACAGGTGGGACGCAAAGTAAAGGCAGGCGAAGCATGTGCTGTCGTGGAATCTCACAAAACAGCGAGCGATATTTACAGTCCTTTGAGCGGAGAAATTGTGGAGACCAATCAAAAAGTAACAAGCGATATGGGACTTATAAACACCGCCCCGTATGGAGATGGGTGGCTTTTTAAAATTAAAATTTCAAAGCCTGACGAAATACAAAGCCTGTTATCTGCCGTGGATTATTCTAAAATAACAGGATAAAAACCTGATAATGTTTCTTCCTTATTGATTATTGCAAAATTAATCTGTATTTAAAAAAAGTAAAAAGGCGGAGAATTGAATTCTCCGCCTTTGTTTTAATTTAATTCAGCGAATTAGTATTCCATGTCGCCCATGTCGTGACCTGGTTTTTGTTTCTTTTCCTTTTCAGGAATTTCAGTAATGAGGCATTCTGTGGTCAACAACAAGCCAGCGATAGAAGACGCATTCTGTAGAGCTGTTCTTGTAACCTTCTTCGGGTCAACCACGCCAGCCTTCACGAGGTCTTCATAAACACCGGTGGCAACGTTGTAACCTTCATTGCCCTTGCGTTTCTTGACCTCTTCGACGACGACTGAACCTTCCACGCCAGCGTTATCCGCAAGCGCTTTAGTCGGGTATTCAATCGCGCGTTTAACAATGTCAACGCCAATCTTTTCGTCATCGTTTGCTGGCTTGACAGATTCAATTGCAGGCAAGCAACGGATTAAAGCAACACCGCCGCCAGGCACAATGCCTTCTTCAACAGCCGCCCTTGTCGCATGGAGAGCGTCCTCCACACGGGCTTTCTTTTCTTTCATTTCAGTTTCAGTGGCGGCACCAACTTTGATTACTGCCACACCACCAGCGAGCTTGGCAAGACGTTCTTGCAATTTCTCGCGGTCATAATCGGATGTGGTTTCTTCAATCTGACGACGAATCTGGTTGACGCGTCCCTGGATGTCCGAACTCTTGCCATAGCCTTCAACAATTGTTGTGTTTTCCTTATCCACAACAACGCTCTTGGCACGGCCAAGGTCTTCGATCTCAACGTTTTCGAGTTTAATTCCAAGGTCTTCGCTGATGAACTTGCCACCAGTCAAGATTGCAATATCTTCGCACATCGCTTTTCTGCGATCGCCAAAGCCCGGAGCCTTCACAGCGCAGACGTTGATTGTCCCGCGCAACTTGTTCACAACCAACGTTGCAAGGGCTTCGCCTTCAACTTCTTCTGCAATGATTAACAACGGCTTGCCAATCTTTGCAATCTTCTCGAGCAACGGTAAAATGTCTTTCAGACTGCTGATTTTCTTCTCATAAATGAGGATATAGCAGTCTTCGAGTTTGCATTCCATTGTCTCGGCATTCGTTACAAAGTAGGGCGAAAGATAGCCCTTATCGAATTGCATACCTTCAACCACTTCAAGCGTGGTCTCGATGCTCTTGGCTTCTTCGACAGTGATTGTGCCGTCCTTGCCGACTTTATCCATTGCATCAGCAATGATTTCGCCTATCGCAGTATCCCAGTTGGAGGACACTGTGGCAACCTGTTTGATTTCCTCTTTGTCTTTTACCTTCTTAGCAATCTTGTCCAGATGAGCAACTGCGGCATCAACAGCCTTTTGAATACCGCGTTGAATACCAATCGGATTGGCACCGGAGGTTACAAACTTGAGACCTTCACGATAAATCGCTTCGGCAAGCAGTGTTGCTGTTGTGGTGCCATCGCCAGCCGCATCGCTTGTCTTGCTCGCGACTTCGCGCACCATCTGGGCGCCCATGTTTTCATACGGGTCTTCGAGTTCTATCTCTTTGGCGACTGTAACACCGTCCTTGGTCACCAACGGACTGCCAAATTTCTTGTCAATCACAACGTTGCGACCTTTGGGACCAAGCGTTGCAGTGACTGCCTTTGAAAGTTTAGACACGCCGCGCAACACAGCCTGGCGCGCCGCTTCATCAAATATAAGTTGTTTCGCTGCCATAGTTCTCTACCTCTTTTCTAAATTGTTAATGGTTAAAGGTTTAAAGTTATTCAAGAACAGCAAGGATATCTTCAGTGCTTAAAATCTTGTATTCCTTGCCCTCGAGTTTGATTTCCGTCCCGCCATACTTGCTGATGAGGACGCGATCTCCTTTTTTAACTTCAAACGGAACCTTATTCCCTTTGTCATCGGTTTTACCGGTGCCGAGAGCGACTACAATCGCTTCCATCGGCTTTTCCTTTGCGGTATCCGGAATTATAATTCCACCTTTTTTGACTTCTTTCTCTTCAACCGGTTCTACAAGAACACGGTCTCCAAGTGGTTTAATGTTCACTGCCATAGTCTTCTCTTTCTTTGAATTTGACATATTGTTTTTCTCCTTATAATCCCGAACGCACCCGCGTTCGGGTAAAATCTGTTAAACTCGTCACTTTATTTCTTATCGTCGTCAACTATTTCTGCGTCAATTACAGTGCCATCGCCGCTCTTTGACGACTTTCCAGACTGACCTGCGCCACCGGCAAATGTTGAACCAGTTTCAGTTTTTGGACCGCCAGCAGCCCCAGCCTTGCCGTATATCTCGCTTGCCACAGCATGCCAGGCTTCAGTCAATTTATCCCGTGCAGAACGCATCTTGTCCGGGTCTTTGCTTTCAATGGCTTCCCGCGCAGAACGAATGGATTCTTCAATTTTTTCTTTATCGTTCGCGGGAATCTTGCCAGCGCTGTCGCGTAAAAGTTTCTCGCTCCGATATATTAAACCGTCAATTTCATTCCTTAACTCCGCAACCTGCCGTTTCATTTCATCGTCTTTTGCGTACATCTCGGCTTCTTTTTTCAAGCGCTCAACCTCGTCTTTTGCCAGACCACTGCCGGCAGTGATGCGTATTTTTTGCTCCTTGCCAGTGCCAAGGTCTTTGGCGCTTACATGCAAAATGCCGTTTGCATCAATATCGAAGGTAACTTCAATCTGCGGCACGCCTCTTGGCGCAGGTGGAATGCCCTCAAGGTTAAATTGACCAAGCAGTTTGTTATCCGAAAACATTGGTCTTTCGCCCTGAGCAATACGAATAGTGACTGCTTCCTGATTATCGGAGGCAGTGGTAAAAATCTCAGATTTCCGCGTAGGAATGGTTGTATTCCTTTCAATGAGTTTGGTAAAAACGCCGCCAAGAGTCTCAATACCAAGCGAAAGCGGCGTAACATCAAGTAGCAAAACATCTGTTACTTTTCCTTTAAGAACAGCTCCCTGTATCGCCGCGCCAACTGCAACAACTTCATCCGGGTTCACACCCTGGTGTGGTTGCTTGCCAACCAGCGAACGGGCTGTCTCAACAACCTTCGGCATCCTCGTCATGCCGCCAACAAGTACCAATTCGTTAATGTCCTTTGCGGCTAACCCTGCATCCTGCAAACACCGCTTAACGGGTATGATGGTTCTTTCAAATAGGTCGTCGCACAACTGCTCCATCTTCGCACGAGTCAATGTCATATTAATGTGCTTCGGACCAGACGCATCCGCCGTAATAAACGGAAGGTTAATTTCATATTGCAGCGTGCTGGAAAGCGCTATCTTTGCTTTCTCGGCTTCTTCTTTGATTCTTTGGAGAGCATCAGGTTGTTTGCGAAGGTCAATGCCGTGTTCTTTGCGGAACTCTTCGAGAATCCAGTCCATTATGCGTGCGTCCCAGTCGTCTCCGCCAAGGTGTGTGTCGCCATTGGTGGCTTTGACTTCAAAAACGCCATCGCCGATTTCAAGAATTGAAATATCAAATGTTCCACCGCCAAGGTCGTAAACCGCAATCTTCTCGTCCTTTTTCTTATCAAGACCATAGGCAAGTGAAGCCGCAGTGGGCTCGTTAATTATACGAAGCACATTGAGCCCGGCTATTGCACCAGCATCTTTTGTAGCTTGACGTTGCGAATCGTTGAAATATGCCGGCACCGTAATTACAGCCTCGGTAATCTTCTCGCCAAGTCGCATCTCTGCATCCGCTTTCAACTTGGCAAGAATCATTGCAGATATTTCAGGGGGACTGAAAATCCGCGGTCTTCCATCCACCTCAACTTCAACTGCGGCATCGCCATTCGCCGCCCGCACAACTTTGTAAGGAACGCGTTTGATCTCTTCCTGGACTTCATCAAACTTGCGTCCCATAAATCGTTTAATCGAATAAATCGTATTGCGGGGGTTTGTAATCGCCTGCCGCTTTGCCGGTTCTCCAACAAGACGTTCTCCATTTTTCGCAAAAGCCACGACGGATGGAGTGGTCCTCTTCCCCTCAGCGTTCTCCAGAACGACAGGGTCTGCACCCTCCATCACTGCCATACATGAGTTCGTTGTACCCAAATCTATTCCAAGCACCTTCGACATATTTAAAAAATCCTCTTCTAAAAATCTTTTCTCCGATGGCTTCCCTATCTTCTATTCAGTCAAAAGCCATCATAAAAACAATTTTCAACTCTCCAACATAGAGCATTCTTAATGCCGTCTCCACATTATATTTCATAACTAATTGATTATTAAATATTTATGCCATAATTTTGTCTTTATAAAACTGCGACAACAATCAAACAAATGTGACACATTATCACCATCACTGTGCCATTATGTCGCTCAGACGGTTAATGTTAATTATCTTTTCATTTGAATTCTATATGGAATTGTGGAAGTTTATTTTTCAGTATTTTTAAAAACACTCTGTCAACGGGGAAAATGGACGGTATTAATAATAATTTGTTTGAAGTAAGGTCATCGCAAATTCATGGAAACGGTGTTTTTGCAAAACGTAAAATCACCGCAGGAGAGAAAATAGTGGAATACGTTGGCAATCACATCACAAAACAGGAATCCAAAAGACTTTGCGAAGAAGGAAACAATTTTATTTTTGAACTGGATGAGCAAACAGATATTGATGGAAGCGTTGAGTGGAATCCTGCAAAGTATATAAACCATAGTTGCTCACCAAACGCTGAAGCAACTATTATTGACGGTCATATCTGGATTGTGGCAATTCGGGACATTGAGCCCGGAGAAGAAATCACATTTAACTACGGCTATGATCTGGAAAATTACAAAGACCATCCATGCCGCTGCGGGGCAAAAAACTGCGTTGGTTACATAGTGGCGGAAGAACTCTTTCCATTGGTTAAGGAGGAAAATAAAAAAACAGCAAGTTAGATTATGGATTAATTCAGAAAGCGGGGGCAATGCGTTAGTAAAAGATTGGTTAGAAAATAAGACTAATGAATTGGGGAGAACAGACTGCACCCAAAGCGTCTTTTTAGAGTATGCCGGGCAAGGTTCAGTGAGGCGGAATCGCAAAAATACTCTATACACACCAAAGAAGTTTATTAAAAAGTTTAAAATCAGAGTTTGTATCCCTATTTCACCCTTATAATCTCAGAATAAAACAAATAATCACCATCAGGAACACGAAGATAAAAAATGGTTATAAGCCCATACAAATCTTGGGCAGAAAAATAAACGCGGCATTTTTTCAATGCCGCGTTTTTAAACCGGAGGATGAAACTAACTCTCCACGTTATTACTTGGCACCCATACCGTCCTCGAACGAGCCTGCGGCAACAGGCCAGCAGAGGTGGTCGCGAACGTATGCGATGCCGTTGGCGCTGGTGTAATCGAGGTCTTTGTGAGCACTCTCTGCTTCGACAACCAGCGGGGCAGTCTTGCGCCCCATAACCTGGCAGTAGCGCGTCGGATAACCAATGTGAATTAGCAATTCGGCATAACGTTGCATGTTGATGTCGCCAGATGGCAGGTCAACAAACTGCATGCCGCGTTTAGGCCAGGCAGATTCAATCATTCGTAACGGGAAACCAGGACGAATTACAAAGTTCTTAATGTGAGCCGCATAGACGCGCGGTCCAACTTTAAGGAACCGTTGTTCCCAGCTCTCGCCTTCCCAGCAGTGCGATGGGTCGGCGTTCACAGCAAGGCATTTATCGCCGTCGCAAATCTGCACGAGCATGTTGAAATCATCGGCGCACATTGCTGCTGTACCGGGATGAATCTCGTGGCAGAGATAGATTCCCAATTCATTTGCATGTTTACGAATTTTTGCCGTCTTTTTGACAAAACGTTCCTGTCCCTCTTTTATGAAATCATATCCCGGACCAGCCCAGAATCCCCATGGATAACCGCTGGCAACTTCCCATCCAAAGACAACACCCCAGAATGTTGGAAGCACCTTTACACCCAATTCAGCGGCAAGGTCCATAAGTTTTAGCATGTAATTTTCCGCCCATTTTTCAATCTCCTGAGGGGTCTTTTTTGCCACATCGGCTGGAATAAATGGACGGATTGTTGGACTGCCAGTCCATGCCGTAGTGTGAACCCACAGCGGGCAGTGGCATGAAATACCGTCGAGCGTCATACCACGGCTTTCAAAAACCTCTTTAATTTCAGAAGCTTTCTTAAAGCCGCCCTTGTCATTCTGAAGCATAAAGTTCGAAGGCTGTGCTCCGGTTGCGCCGGATGCCTTTGCGTAATCAAGAAACTGTTCGAGTGTCTTCGCCCCGTGCTGGGCGCCTTCAATGCTCGGATGGAAACAATTTGCCATAACTCATTCCTTTTTAATTTTGGTTATTTCATTCTAAAAATGTCCGTTTGAACATATCAATCGGACTTTTCCTTTAATTTTAAACATCCTCCATTGATTTGGGCAACAACAAAACATTGTTTGCGGGAAATTCTATAAAAAATATCAACAATATTAAATTTTCTGTTTTAGTTCTTCCCGGGTTAAGATTTAGTTATTCTTGCAATATAATCTTTCGCCATTTTTGCCTCGTTGGTTACGAATTCAAAGTCTCCTTTGGCAAGGCATTCTATGAGCAATGGACCGTTTGTGAAATCGAGTTTTTTGAATCTCTTGAAAAGTTCATAGAAGTTAACCATGCCGTTGCCGGGCGTAACGTTAACGTCCTTTGGATGACGATAATCTTTTATTGAACAACCAGCAATTATGCCTTTTGAGTGAATAACATCATCCAGAGGATTTATTTTCGCATCTGAATAGTAAAAGATGTTTCCGGGGTCATACCAGATTTTAAAGTTGGGTTTGTTTACAAATTCCGAAATTTTCTTTAAGTCTTGACTTGTCGCGTTTGTTCCACCATGCGGTTTTACAGTAATGGTTATTTTTTTCCAAAGCGCGTAATCGCACAATTTCTGAACAGTTTCGTAATATTTTTCATGGAGATTTTTGTCTGTTGTTCCGCCGAGTAGTAGAAATGGCGATTCGCATGCGGCAACGTTGTCAAGAAGTTGTTTTAGATATTTCTGCCATTTATCGGAAGGTTGAAGGTTGCCAAATTCGCCATATACACACAGGATTTTAAGTTTTCTTTTCTGGACAAGGTTCAGTATTTGACGGGCTTCTTCGGCAGTGGTCAATGGAGTTATCACAGAGCCGGATTTTCCTTTTGCCGTCATCAGACCGCAATATTCGAAACCTGCTTTTGCAATGCCGTCCAGGGCAGTTTCAATGTCCCAGGCATCCCACGGTCGGGTAAAACAGCCGAGTTTGAAATCCTGGGTGGATTTGGATTCTTGGGCTGAAGTAAAAAGTGCTCTCTGCAACGATGCAACAGATAGCAGATAAAGCAGAAATTGACGGCGATTGAATGCATTCATGCCATAATTTTGCAGGATAAAATCTAATCGGACAATTTATTTTTGTTTTTGTGAAGAGATGGTTCTATGTGAATCAATACGTCCGAGACGACCGGGATTTTTTCTTTGATGATGTCTTTTACATTGTGCGCGATTTGATGCGCATGCTCAACGGTCATATTACTGTCCACATGAACATGCATATCCACGAATAAATTATAGCCCATTTTGCGAACGAAGCATTTTTCTATACAATCCACGCCGTCAACTTTTTCTGCGAGGGAGCGAATTTCTGCGACGACGACAGGGTCCGGGCTTGTGTCCATCAATTCATTCATTGCGGGTTTTAGTAATCTCCAACCGTTGAATGCGATAAAACCCGAAGCCACGAGGGCGGCAATGTCGTCTGCGGGCTCATAACCTTTGCCGCCGATAAGAGCAATGCTTATCCCAATGAATGCGGCAATGGATGTAATTGCGTCGCTACGGTGGTGCCAGGCGTCGGTTTTTACAGCGATATTCTGAGTGGCTTCTCCTTCGGATTTAACGAATCTATAAAGACTTTCTTTTATGGCAACAACGCCAATAAGGACAATTAGCGTATAAGCCGCCGGGGTCTCCTGCGGACTCATGATTTCTTGAAAAGATTTTACAGCAATACCCGCGGCGGCAAAGAGCAACATTGTGGCAACGATTGCAGACGCAATCGGTTCGGCTTTTCCGTGTCCGTATGGATGGTCGTCATCCGCCGGCGTGGAAGCCACAACGATGCCGCGCCAAACGATTAGCGAACTGAAAATATCCGCCAGCGATTCAACCCCATCGGCAATAAGCGCGTGTGATTTTCCTAATACACCGGCAGTCATCTTCCCACCCGCGAGGACAAGGTTTACCAGTATACCAAAAAAAGTTGCCCTCAGGCTCCTCTGTAATCTTTCTTTGCTCATAGTGTTAAATTATGTGACAGAACATAGCGTCTCGCAATTTTGGTTCAAACCATGTGCTTTTGGGCGGCATTATTTTCCCTGCGTCGGAGATTGTCATTATATCCTGGATGCTGGTGGGATACATTGAAAACGCGCAGGCGCCGTTTTCGCTATCCACCATCTTTTCAAGTTCTTGCGTTCCGCGAATGCCGCCAACGTAAACAATCCGCTTGTTTGTACGCGGGTCGTCAATGCCAAATATCGGTTGCAAAGCAAGTCTCTGCAATAAAGAGACATCCAGTTGTTCCACAGGGTCACTGGAGTTTGCGATTTCTGGTTTAAACTCCAGCCGCAACCACCGTTTATCAAAATAAAAACAGACGACGCCTTTTTTATCCGGGACAGGACTGGTCGTCTGCGAAATGTTAAACACTTTATTCAGTTCCTTCAGGAGATTCTCTTTTGTTAATCCGTTGGTATCCAGCAGAACGCGGTTGTATGGGAGGATTTTGACCTGGTGGTCTGCAAAGATTGCGGATAAAAAGCCTGAGGTCTCGCCAGCACCGTTTCGTTTTCTGAAAATGCGAACTGCGGCGGCGGCTCGATGATGTCCGTCCGCAATATAAATCGAATTAATCTTGCTGAATTGGGTCTCGAGAAACTGAATTTTCTCCGGTCTGTTTACAATCCAACTTGTGTGGTGAACACCATCAAGAGCAACAAAATCAACAAACGGCGGCTTGTTCGTTTCGGATTCTATGAATTCGTCAATCTCGTTGTTTGCGCGGTAAACAAGGAACACAATACCTGTTTGCGCGTTCATGATTTCGATGTGGCGCATTCTATCGTCTTCTTTTTCGGGCTGGGTAAGTTCATGTTTTTTGATGACGTTGTTTAGGTAATCCTGGCAACCTGCGAGGGCAACAATTCCCGTCTGAATGTGAGTATTCCATTTGAGGCGATAGATGTAGAAGTTTGGCTTTTCATCCTTGAACAGCCATTTGTTTTCGAGCATTTTCAAAAAGTTTGCTTTGCCTCTTTCATAAACTTCCTGGCTGTAAGTATTTACAAGTGTAGAGAACTCGATTTCGGGTTTGCTGACTCTAAAGAAACTATACGGGTTGAAACGCGCTGTTTTGCGGGCTTCTTCGGTAGAAACAACATCGTATGGCAACTCGCAGATTCGGGATGCCAGTTCGGGTTTGGGCAAAATTGCGGTAAATGGTCTAATATTTGCCATATTTTTAAAAAGATTTATATCACCTGGACAAGATTTTTGTCAAAATAACACGAATTTTTAAATAGGGCTAATTCAACAAAGTCTTTGTTATAAAAGCAATAAAAAATAAACATCAGAAATTCAAAAAATGGAACTCATGCCGCATGTCCACCTTTGTAGATTCTCGGAACGCGATAGGTTATGCACGTAAAAACTTCCCACGGGATTGTTCCGAGCCAGCCGGCAACTTCTGTGGCATCAATGGTTTCATTCCCATGACTGCCAATCATGACAACTTCATCTCCAGGTTTTACTTCTTGAAGGTCGCTCACATCCGCAAGCATTTGGTCCATTGTAATTCTGCCAACTATATTGCATCTTTTGCCGCCGATTAGAACTTTTGCCACATTGCTTCCTGCGCGAAGATAACCATCGCCATAGCCAGCAGTAAGCGTGGCAATTTTCATTTTCTTTTTTGTGGTGTAAATTTTTCCATAACTTAATGGGGTTTGTGGTGGTACTTCTTTAACATAGCTAACACGGCATTTAAATGATAGAGCAGGTTTTATGAATTTTTTTACTGCGGGGTCTATTTGTCTTTTACCGGATGGGAAAATTCCGTAAACGAGCAAACCGGGTCTTACCATATTGAAATGAAAATCCGATTCGTGAATGATGCCGGCGCTGTTGTTGGCGTGGATGATGGGGAGATGAATTTTTAGATTTTTAAGATTATCAATCACGGTTTTAAATCTCTGTTTCTGGAGTTGTGTGAATTCGTGGTCGTCTTCTGCGGATGAAAAATGTGTGTAGATACCGTTTAATTCGATGGTGTTTAAATCCAGGATATGTTTAACCAACTCTACTGCGTTTTGCCAGGGGACGCCAAGCCTTCCCATGCCGGTATCTACCTTTACATGAATTTTTGCGATTTTCCCCTGGCGACGGGCTTCTCTTGCAAAAAGGTCGGCTTCAGAGGCTGTGGAGATTGTTGCAATTATGTCATCTTTTACCGCCTTTTTTATTTCTTCTGGAAGGCACGCACCCAACATAAGAATTTGCCACCCTTTTGCAAGGGAGCGGATTGTTTCAGCTTCAATAAGATTTGCAACGCCAAAAACGTCTGTGCCGCTCTGCATCATGAGGGTGGCAATTTGCCGCAAACCGTGTCCATAAGCATCGGCTTTGACCACAGTGGCAATTTTAACTTTTTTACCAATTGTGTGCTTAATCCACAACAGGTTTTGCCGTAAAGCATCAAGGTCAACTTCTGCCCAACATCTGTAGAGAGTTTCCATAATGAAAGCAGGTTTCTCAATTTTTACACATTGATTATCCTTGGCGGCGGGGCTTTTACAAATGAGATTGGGCGCAGATAAATTGGTTCAAGCCTTTCACCGTCAACAAAATCTAATCTCTCGCAACTCAGAAAGTAAAGCGTTTTCGCATCCGGGACTGATTGAAACTGGGAAGGAAACATGTCTTTATCAAGGTCTGCACCAGCAATGATTATTTTTTCGTCTCCCGTGTTTTTTGCTTCTTCGGCAGAAACGATTTTAAGTTCGCTTTTCTGAATGTGTTTGCCATTTGAGATATCAAAATCTGCGCTGTAGAACTCACCGCGCTGGGCGTCAACAAGGATTCTGTATTTACCCGCCGCTCCACTTAACGCAAGTTTTGCCGCCGCACATTCCACACTGCTGATGCCAAGCAATTTTACCCCTCTTGCGATTTGCCATCCCTGGGCTATAGAGATAGCAATTCGAATGCCAGTGTAAGAACCAGGACCAATCCCCACGCTAACGCACTCGACTTCTTCACGGTTACAACCAGCCTGATGCAGAACAGAGTCAATAAGCGCAAACGCGCTTGCCCCGGGCAATGAATTATCTTCCTCGTAACCGAGGATTTGCGAATTAAATCCAATAGCGACGCTTCGATGGTCTGATGAAAATTCAAGCGTTAAAATCTTCATACTCAATTTTTCTTGCGGATTCATTGATTGCAGTGATTGTAACCTGTCTGTAAACTAACGGTTTGGAAAACGGTAGCGGCTCGTCTTTTTTTAAAATACCAAACCATTTTTCCGCCCATTCGATTGCCACAATGTATCTTCCGTTCAGATATTCATCCAGTCCGATTTTGGAGATGTCTTCCACACTGTTAAGTCTGTAAAGGTCAATGTGTGCAAATTTAACATTTGAATTACCATATTCGTTGACGATGGCGAATGTTGGAGATGTTATAACCTGTTCAATGCCAATACCTTTTGCAATGCCCTTGACGAGGTGAGTTTTTCCAGCCCCCAGTTCGCCTATAAACCCGAAAATAAGCCCGGGGAAAGCGCGGCGTCCCCAGTTGAATCCAAGTTGAGAGGTTTCTAATTCGCTATTGGAAATGAATATATCCATGTTCAGTTATATCGAAGATTCCATTTTTAGTCCTGATTTTAAAGCCCATTTCTGGCAAGACTTTTCCAATGCAGGAAAGTTGCAAATCTGGGAACTGTTTTTTCCACGCATCAACCAGGCTTACTGCCAGAGTTGAAGAAATGGTAAACAGCAGTTCAAAATCTTCGCCGTCGGTAAGCGCGGCTGTTAAGGCTGGTTTTTCGGCAGAGCGCTGAAGAGACCGTTTTTTTGCTACACGGCTGATTGGAATTGCCGAAGCAAGCAGTTCGGCGCCAAGACCATGCTCAACAGTAATGTGGCGAAGGTCCGTCGCAAGACCATCACTAATGTCAATCATCGCGTTTGGTTTAAAATTCTGAACAAGCCATGAGGCTTCGTTAATTCTCGGTTCAAACTCTAAATGTTTACCTTCAATAGAACCTCCAAGTTCTCCGGTTACAAAGATTGCGTCTCCTGGTTTTGCCCCTTTTCTAAGAACGCAGTGTTTTTTTTCAACCATGCCAAGGAGTGAAACTGAAATTATAATTCTTTCCGGGCTTGTGGTGGTTTCTCCGCCAGCAATTGCAACGTTGTATTTTCCTGCAAGAAGCGCCATTCCAGAATAAATGGATTGGATGTATGCCGTGGAAAAAGTTTTTGGCAAACCAAGTGTAACGAGAGCCGCTGTCGGTTTGCCTCCCATAGCGGCAATATCGCTCAGACAACGCCCAAGTGCCTTATGTCCCACCTTTTGCGGAGCGGCATCTCCAGTGAAGTGAACACCTTCCACCACAGCGTCGGTCTTAAAAAGCAACCATTTATCCGTCAAACCTGAATTCAAAACCGCGCAATCATCACCGGCGCCCACGATTATACTTTCGTTCGTCGGCAACAATGGCTTAATGCTTTCTATTAATTCCAGTTCATTCATTTACAATCTTAAATTTCGAAAAACCATCTCCCAGTTAAGACCGAACATTAACATACAATAATTCAATAAATTGAAAAGAGAATGCGTAATAATTGGGGTTAAAAGATTTCCTGTGATTTCATACACAATGGTGAGAATTACACCAAAGAATGCAAGCGGAACTGCGGCAACAAGATTATTATGGATAACGCCGAATAAAAGCGAAACGCCGTAGATGGCAACAAGCGGGTAACCGGCGTTTTTCACCGCATTATATAAAAGTCCCCTGAAAAGGACTTCCTCAGCGATTGGAGCAAGTATTACGGTGCTGAAACCTATCAGAATTTATATGACAGCGGGATTTCTCTCTGGAGCACCTGAACAACCATCTGAGATTCAACCGGCGCAGTCTCGCCAATGTATGTTTTTATTATAATTATGATAATTTTCTGAAGTTGGAGTCCAAGAGGCAAAAAGACAATTATGCCAACTATCCCCAAAAACATTACCTGTAGAAAAGATGAGTTTTTTAATCCAAAAACTTTCGATGCATCTATATTGCGTCGTTTTAAAAACAGCCCGACGGCTCCCAGAGTTATAGTTTGAAAACTGAACGTGTTTATTAAAAACATGATAGGATTAATTTCCGCGGCAGTTTTTTTAGATTCCCCGGGGAATAGTATAGAAATACCCACCCACAGGAGAATTAAGCAAATAAAAATTCCCAGTAGTAGTCGTATTGTCTCAACTGGCTCAATTTGTTCTTCAGAATCCATAAAACCAAAATTCATTAAAGACAATGTTAAATCTTAATCTAAAATTCAAAAGCAAGTTATAAAAAAAACTTGCAATTTATATTAATTTAGTTATTATCTTTTTAAAACACTAAGTTGTATTGATTTTTAATTATGTGGGGCAATTTATTATTTTATGAGTCCAAGGAGAAAAATAAATGTTATTATGGCAATTGCGCATCCTCTGGTTCTAGAAGGTCTGAAATCATCTTTTTCACGGAATAAGAAAATAAACGTCATAGGAACGGCTTCCAATTGGGAAAATTGCCTCAACATTATTGATAGAAAGAATCCAGATGTTGCTTTAGTGGATATAAATTTATCGGATACCAAAGTGGACGAAATGATTCAGAAAACCAGAGAAAAAGGATGCAGTGTAAAATTCATAATATTTTCTGATTGTGACAATTATGATCTTGTGCAGAGCGCAATCAAAGCCGGTGCCTGCGGGTATATTCTAAAAGATTCTCCAATAGAAGAAATTTTGAACGGGATTGAGCGCGTCTTTGACGGTCATACTTTTTTCAGCGATAAAGTGGGGCAAATGTTATTAAATAATTATGTGAAAGCAGACCGTGAAGATGGAGATAGCGCTGTTCATTTATCTGAGCGAGAGATTGAAGTTTTAAAACTTATTGCCGAAGGGTTAACGGCAAAAGATATAGCGGTAAAACTTGGGATTAGCCCCAGGACTGTGGACACACATCGAGAGCGAATAATGAGCAAACTGAACATTCACACCATTGCAGGTCTAACCAGATACGCAATCAAACATCGAATTGTTTCTGTATAATCTAATTCAGAAAATATCCGTATTTTTTGGTATTATAAAATACGTAATTTTTCATGTTGTTTTTTAAAATTGATTTAATAGAATTTTTTCAAACCCAATAAGTATAACCAATTTAGCCTGATTTAAATTAGAACGCGCCAAGAGGTGGGGGATAGATTGAGAGAAACATAAACCGTCAACCTGTTTATTTTTAATGGGCGAATTTTTTTATTTATAGAAATGGCAGTTAAAAAAGTAACACACAAGCTGAGGATGGTTAGAATTTATACGAATGAATTCGGGGAAAACCAGGCTCTTACAAAAACGATTTTAACGTGATGACTCATGCTCTTGCGTGATTGCTATTCTGCAAGGAATGGTTCTGCTCCTGCAAAGGCAGGATTGGGGAGTTGCAGAAGCAAGTCATTCACAAACAATCTGGGGAGATGGCAAGGTTATGCATGACAGAACCTCAGTACTGCAACAGACATTTACCAGAGACGTTCTCCAAAAGTGTTAAATCCAGATTTTCTATCTCTATCTCACTTCGATAATCTCGGAATAAAACAAATAATCACCACAAAAAATACGAAGATAAAAAATGTCTGATAGTCTTGCCAATGCAGTTTCAAACGAGAGGCTAACGCCCCTGCACACCCGAACATGTAATGATATAATGAATGGACGAGGTTCCCCTCGTTCCCCTCGAAAAATCGGCCATTCTTTTGCTGAAATCCTGCTGGAAGATGGAAAAACAATCGCCTATCAATGGATGGAGAAAAACCATACGAACGAAGCGGTTTTCTCCCACACACAAATACAGAGTTTGATACTTACAATTTGCTGTTCATCCCGATTTGAATTCAATTGGGTTTTCCCATATTATTGGCACATCAGACTCAAAAAGTGAATTTGGTTGTTTTTGTTGAGGGCTTTATATATATTTTCTGGAAATAAATATGAAAAATAACACTCTCACAATAAAGTGCCTTCTCGGGGTTCGCATTTTTCTCTTGTTATTTTCGTGTCTTAATTTGTCTATTTTATCCAGTAGTGGTGCGGATTTGATAATAAGCGAGTTTATGGCTCGCAACACGAAGACGATAATGGACGAGGACGGCGAGTACCCGGATTGGATAGAAATTCATAATGTTACTTCCACAAATATAAATCTTTATGGTTGGTATTTAACGGATAATACGAATCAATTAACCAAATGGCGTTTTCCATCTACAAATATTATCGGGAATGGTTATCTCCTGGTGTTTGCATCGGGTAAAAACCGTGCTACCCCCGGGCAACCGTTGCATTCCAATTTCCAACTGGGAGGAGAAGGAGAATACCTTGCCCTCGTGCGACCAGATTTAAGCATTGCCACCGAATATTATCCAACGTATCCGCCACAGTATAACGATATTTCCTACGGAGATGGGCGAGAGGTTAAANGTTCATTTTTATTTACGAATGGGATTTCGGCAAAATATTTTGTGCCATCCGGCAGCGCCCCAGCAACTAACTGGACATCAACAGATTATGATGATTCATCTTGGACGAGCGGACAATCCGGGTTTGGTTTTAGTCGTCTGGCAGAACCAGCAAGGACGAATTTATATGGGCTCTGGCCTGTCCGCGAAGGGAGCGGGACAATTGTTTCAAATCTGGCTGGCGGAGTGAATGGAACAATTAGCGGTGCAAACTGGGTTTATGATTCCGTCCGTGGTTGGGTGCTTAGTTTTAATGGCAGTAGCAGTTATGTCTCGGCTGGAACTGTTCCGCGTTTATCTCAAAATACGAGCAATTTCACGTGGTCTTTCTGGTGGAATCAGACAGCAGTCCCCAACAGCGTGGGAGTTATCCTTGGCAATCGTTCAGGGGGAGTTCAGTCCCCACTGCAATTTGTTAAATTCACACCATCTCGTTTCGAGTATTACCGCGGCGCCGATATAGGTTTTTTATATTACACTATTCCGAATAATCAATGGTTGCATCTCTGTGTTGTAAAGAACGGGGCTTCGCTTTCTTATTATGTAAACGGAAAACTTGTTTCAGCAAATACAGCAAGCGGGGATATGGAATCAAACCCACTATACTGGGGTGGAGACCCGGGTTATAGCGGAGAATTTACACAGGGGTACATGGATGAAGTCGCATTGTGGACGCGGGCGCTTGCACAAGAAGAAGTGCAGAAAATCGCGAATGGTTTACCGTTAACAGGTATGAGCGGTTTTGCTTTCACAGATATTAAATCGAAGATGACAGGCAAAACAAGTCTTTACGTGAGGTATAAATTTAATGTATCCGACTCTGCAGTTTATGATGAATTGATTTTAAAGGTAAAATACGATGACGGATTTATTGCGTATTTGAACGGTCAGGAGGTTGCCAGACGCAATGCGCCGCAAAATGCCAACTGGAATTCAACGGCCTTGACAGACAGGGATGATTCGCTGGCATACGTGGATGAAGAAATAGATTTAAGTCCATATTTAAACCTCCTGGAATCTGGCGAAAATGTGCTCGCCATACATGCTCTGAATTCCTCTGGAAGCGATTCAGATTTTTTGATTTCTCCGGTATTAATAGCGAATGAAACACAGGGATTGGGGGCACGCTATTTTGGAAGTCCAACACCCGGGATGGCAAACGACCCCGGCGTTGTTGATTATGTGGCAGACACAAAATTTAGCCACAACAGAGGTTTCTATGAGACAAATTTCTTGCTTCAGATTACGTGCGAAACTCCAGGCTCAACGATACGATACACAATGAACGGCACAGCGCCGTCTGAAACTAACGGCTTTATCTATTCAGGACCGATTCCAATAAACAAAACAACTGTCATACGTGCGGCAGCATTCAAACCTGGATGGAAACCGTCAAATATAGATACACACACATACATATTCGCAAATGATATTCTAACCCAGAATGGGGCAGGTTTTCCATCAACATGGGGCAGTTCCTCCGCTGACTATGCAATGGACCAGCGCGTTGTTACAAACGCGGCATATAAAAATGAGATTGCCGAAGATTTAAAATCCCTGCCAATTGTCTGTATAACGGTGAATCCAGATGAATTCTTTGGTCCTCAGGGTATTTATGCAAATCCTTCCTGGACCGGAGTAACATCGGAGAGACAGGCAGCGTTTGAAGTATTCTTTCCGGACGGTTCAAAAAAGGGAATTAATGTCAATTGCGGCATCAGAATTGCAGGTGGAGCAAGCAGAACAATGACACCAAAGAAGGGGCTTCGCCTTGTTTTCAGGGACAAGTATGGTCCGAAGAAGTTGAACTTTAAGTTCTTTGATGACAGCGAGTTAGAGCGATTCGATGCAATTCAATTCAGACCGATTTTCAATATGTCGTGGGTCAGAACAGATAATTCTGGACCGCTGAATAACTCAAACGCAGACGGGGCAGAAAGGACGCATGCCATTTATGTTCGAGACCAGTTTACGCGCGAAAGCCAACTGGCAATGGGGTCTTTGGCGTCGCACGGGCGATTTGTCCACCTTTATATTAACGGGCTTTACTGGGGAATGTACAATCCCGCTGAACGAACCGACGCTTCGTTTGCATCGTCATATTTAGGCGGCAACAAAGAAGATTACGACGCAATTTTCAGCGAGTTGTCAACACCAACTCAACCAAAAGTTGCCGATGGCGACAGGCAGGCTTGGGATACAATGTTTGCGATTGCGAATGCGGGCGTAACCACGCCAGAACAGTATGCGGCTATTCAAAGGTATCTGGATGTCACAAATCTTGCAGATTACATGATGTTGAACTTTTACACGTGTACAGTGGATTGGCCATGGCAAAACTGGAATGCAATAAGGAGGCGTTCCGCCGACGGAAAATTCATATTTTTAGTGTGGGACGCTGAGTATACACTCGAATTGCCGCCGTGGGTGCCTGAAGATAGAACAACAGTGGGAACCGAATCGAGGGAGGCAATGTCGCCGGCTAAACTCTACTACCAGTTAAAACAAAATCCAGAATGGCGAATGCTTTTTGCCGACAGGGCACACAAATTCTTCTTCAACAATGGCATTCTTACAACTAATCAGACAATACCGCGCTTTATTAAACTGTGCGACACAATTTACAAAGCGATTGTCTGCGAATCTGCGCGATGGGGAGACGTTGTAAGAACCACTCAACCTTATACCAGAGACGCTGAGTGGATAACAGAAAGGACGCGTTTGCTTACACAATTTTTCCCGAACAGGACAGCGCTTGTTATTCAGCAATTTAAGAATGCCGGGCTTTATCCGAATGTTACCGCCCCTTCGTTCAGCATGCATGGCGCAACGTTTTCCAATTACATGGTCTTATCCATGTACGCGCCAACCGGTCAAATTTATTACACAACAAACGGAGTAGACCCGAGGTTGATGGGCGGCGCGTTATCTCCAGAGGCGCTTCCTTACACTCAACCAGTCATTCTAAAATCGAGCGTTATTGTCAAATCGCGAGTGTTAATCGGCACAAACTGGAGCGCGTTGAATGAGGCGCCGTTCGTCGAATCTACGCCGATACCGTTGCGGATAACAGAAATTATGTATAATCCTCCAAGACCACCCGGTGCAACAAATGATATTGAAGATTATGAATACATCGTTGTCAAAAATGTGGGCTCAAAGACAATTAACCTTTCCGGGTTTAAATTTACGGCTGGAATCACTTTTACATTCCCAAACTTAACGCTTGGAGCGGGCGAGTCTGTTTATGTGGTTCGAAACACAAATTGTTTTGAAGCATTGTACAGATATATTCGAGGCAGTGGAGCAAGTTTGCCCGTAATCGCCGGCGAATTTATAGGCGCTTTGAGCGACGACGGTGAGCGGATAAGGCTCGAAGGTCCGCTCGGCGAACTTGTACAGGAATTCAGATACAACGATTGGTTCCCGCTCACAGATGGTCAAGGATATGCCCTTGTGGCGAATGAAAACTTTTTAACCAATCAAAACACGGATTGGGAGACAAGCAAATCATGGACGGTGGGTGTGTTAAACGGAATCATACAGCAACCCAAACCCCCGAAAATTTATATAAACGAGGTCCTGTCGCGCTCGCAATCGCCATTGCTTGATGCGATAGAAATTTACAACGGTTCAGAGACGAACGTGGATATAAGCGGATGGTTTTTGACAGACGACGCCAATGAACCAATGAAATTTAGAATACCGGATGGAACAATTGTCCCCGCAGGCGGCTATGTTGTGTTTTATGAGACTAATTTTAACGGAGGACAAGGTTCATTGACCCCGTTTGGTTTGGGATGGTCCGGCGATTCGGCATACATATTCTCGGCATTTAACGGTAAACTGAGTGGATATAGTCACGGATTTGATTTTGGTGCATCGCTGGCGAATGTGTCCTTTGGCAGATTTGTGGACGGAACAGGGGAAGAGCATTTTGTTTTACAAAAAGAACTAACATTGGGCGCACCGAATTCCGAGCCAATGGTTGGTCCAGTTGTCATAACTGAAATCTATTACGCAGACGCGGATGGAAGAAATGAATTTATTAAAATCGAAAATATTTCTCAAACAGCTGTTCCGTTATTTGACCCAAATAATCCGCAAAACGCCTGGAGGATTAATGGCGTGGGATTTACATTCCCCGCAGGCATTGTAATGGAACCGGGCGAAACAATTCTTATTGCGAATTCCACCCCGTCGGAATTCAAACAACGTTTCTCACTATCGGATGCAATCAAACTATACCAATTCTCTGGTTCATTGCAGAATAATGGAGAAAATATTGAATTGCAGAAGCCGGATAACACCACAGAAAGAGGGCTTGTTTATGTGACGGTTGACGAGGTTAGATACAACAATAAAACGCCCTGGCCTATTGCGGCGAGTGGTTCAGGCGCTTCTTTACAAAGGAAAAATAAGACCAAATATGGAAATGATCCTTTGAATTGGTTTGCGGCATCACCTAATCCAAACAACCGAATTATTGACGGACAACCGCCATCCATAGTTTCAATGCCGTCGGATAAAATTGTCATGGAATATCAAAGCGCTGTGTTTAATCCTGTGGTTACAGGGACACCCCCCATTTATTATCAGTGGCGATTTAACGGAGAAAACATTGACGGCGCAACCAACGCGATTCTTGTTCTGAACAATGTTACTGTTTCCAACGGAGGCGCTTACACTTTAGTCGCGTTTAATAACGCCGGTTCGGCAGAAAGCGCTTCGGTGAATTTAACAGTCATCAAATTGCCAACAATTTTAGAACAACCACAGAGTGTTTCAACAAAAGCGGGGTCAAACGTAACTTTTTCTGTAAGCGCTGTGAGCACAACCCTCCTTCGATATCAATGGAAATACAATGGTGTAAACATACCCGGAGCAACATCTAATGTCCTTACATTAACGAATGTTCAATTAAAAGACGCTGGTGTTTACAGCGTTGTAGTTGCTGATGACGCCGGCTCTATTGAAAGTCAAGCGGCGGAATTAATTATTCTTGTAGACCCAACGATTGTTCAACAACCGATTTCAGTTACGGTCCCGCGTGGTGGAACCACGGTCTTAAGCGTTGAGATTACAAACACAGCGACTTTACCGATAACATATCGTTGGCGCAGGGGATCAACTTATCTTGCCACGAATCAGTTGATGAGTTATAAGTCGTTCTATGTTGTTACAAACGTGCAATCAACGGCAAATTATCAGGTAATCATTTTCAATTCCTCCAGACCCTCTGGTCTTGCAAGTTCGCAGGCAACCATAACAGTTCTTGACGATTCAGACAACGATGGTATGCCGGATGTCTGGGAACTCGCCAACGGATTCAATACAAATTCTGTAAACGATGCCTTCGCGGATACAGACGGCGATGGAATGAGCAACCTCAGTGAATATATTGCTGGTACAAATCCAAACGACCCACAAAGTTGCTTGAAAATTACATCAACAACACAAGGTAATTATTTAATCATGAGTTTTACGGCTGTCTCCAATCGTACATATTCATTGCAAGCCACCGATAACATCAGCTTAGATAGATGGACAAATATCCTTGATATAGTTGCAAGAACAAATAATCGTGTAATCAACTTTTCCAACCTGATTGACGGTAAAATGAACTACTACAGGGTTTTGACCCCAGCAAAACCGTGATTTTTATCTGAAGGCAAACTCATTGTGCAAAATTACAATGTTCTGGTTGAAGTAATCCAGAAATGTGGTTTATTGTTATTTAGTCTTCCAATAGAAAATGAGAGTTTGGTCTTTTCTTTATTTAATTTGAATTATTATGAACCAGAATTTAAATGTCCTTGGATTTGACCTTGCCTATCTTGCAATGTTGACAAAAGCGGGAATTAAGCCGCTGAGCCGATGGGAACCAGAAATCTCTGAACCTCAGTTAAATGAACTCGCTGGTCTGGGATTGAAAATCAGAAAAATACGAAAATTCACACGCTCAAAAAAAGAAATTCGGGAAACAATATTCAGCAACTCACACTCGTATTTGAATCGTTACGCAGAATTATTTGACAATACGACAATTGATTCAAGCGCACGAAACGTTCGAGCGGAGGGGCTTCTGTTCGGATATCCGCGTTGCTGTGTCGAAAGTTTCATTAAATATGGGTATCGCAAAAATTATCTACAGAAAAATGAACAGGATATTTTGTTTCACTGGGCATGCCAGGACTGCGAAACTACAAGGGTTCTTCTGCCAAAATACAGGGCTGTATACAATCAGTGTGTTAAATTGTTCGAGGATAAAAAAACTGGTGTCCCTCTCCGTATTCCATACCAGTCGGGAATTAAACATAAATCCATAGCCGACAAACGGTTAAAAAGAAAAAAGAGTATTGTATTTCACAAATTGAAAACGGTGGCGCCAGCACTGGCTTCGATTCTGCTGGTTTCAGGAATAAACGCGGGAACAGACTCGCATTTGCCCCCAATAAATCAATTCGAAGATTCTGACCGAGATTACCTTACAGATACTGAAGAGGGCATATTATCCATGAATCCGTTTGATTATGATGAGGATAAAAATAGCATCCTAGACGGCGTTGACCTTGCAAAACATCTTTGCGAGTTAATCCAGAATCTTACACTCAGTTCTTCATCAACTAATGTTTATGGAATTCCGCATATGGCTTTTGGGGTGGAAACCTGTAATATTTGCGGAGAACAGGTGAATATGGGATTCCTTCAAATAGTCAACCCGCTGGAGAATATTGAAATCAATTTGCCTTTTATTGCTATACATTACCTTGAACATGGCTCATTTTCATACTCAGGTTCAATACACATTGGGAAAATTAGACCGCCAGTATTGAAAACCGCACTTGAATCGAATGGATTAACGCATTTTATCCCTGAAACTGAAGGAGTTGACAAAGACGGAGATGGATTTCGGGACTGGGAGGAAAAATTTTTTAACTGTTCTGCGGACAATTACGATACAGACATGGACAATATAAATGATGGAATTGATGTTGCCCGCAGTCTATTAGAAAGTCTGAAAAACCTGCCAAGAGCAGCCGATATTGACTCAGGACCAAGAGACCGTCCGTTTGTAATTGAACACCCGATGGATGGATACGAAATCTGCCCAAAATGCGGCGACACCGTAGTAATGGATTGGTGGCTCGTTTACAATCCGACCAACAAACTCCAGATTTCGATCCCTTCTATGGCTTTGCATTATATGGGACATGGCGGATTCAAATGGGAAGGTGGACAAATACGCGGCGGTAGCGGCAGAGTAAGCCCAAAACAGTTAAAAGCAGTGCTCGATGGAACCGAAGACGGTCACATTTTGCCAGTTACAAACGACTTTGATGAAGACGGCATAAAAGACTATGAAGAGGGACTCTTTATGCTCTCGCCGTTAACTGCAGATACCGACGAAGACGGAATGAAAGACGGTCCCGCCCTTGCTAAAATTTACTGGCAGTTAATTTCCAAACTTCCGAGAATAGAAACAAATGGAACCTACGTGGTCGAACATCCTCTGCGCGGCTTTGTATACTGTCCAGTCTGCTTAGATTCGATTAATATGGGCTACATCGAAATCATTAATAATGAAAGGGGATTTTATAGAAATATATCGTATCTGGAACTCCATTTTCTTGAACATGGAAGTATGGCAATCTCAGAGAATGGTTATATATCCCCAATCCAATTATCGGAGATATTTAAACCACCAGTCGTTTTCTCAACGGCAGGAAACGGTGTAAAATTTAAATGGAAAGGAGATGCAGGAAAAAAATATGCCATTCTTGCGGCAGAGAAAATTGAAGGACCATGGTCTATCTATAATATTTATGAAGGCAATGACATGGAAATCGAAATAATCGAACCCAACACGGCTAACATGCATTTTTTAAAGATTATTGTTTATTAGTTTTAAATATCTTTATCAGATAAAATGTTTTAAAAAGAAAACAGGGTGGAAGTTAAGCAAATAAATTCCAGAGTAGCACACTACAGTCTTACCAACTGGGAAAACAAAAACGGGATAGCTCATTCCAGACCGAGTTGATGGATGATTATTACCGCTGCTGTGTGATTATTTTTTTTCGTGGAGACTTTTACTTCTGCAAAGCCGAGATTTACGGATGCGCATGAACACGCCCACCTATCGAAAATGGGAATTATTCCCCCGACAGTGGAATGGAAATATGTGTTTTTTCCTGTAGAGAAGCAATCTAGACGCGGACAAATGGAAGGTCGTTTTCATAAATAAATCCAGCGTTTAATCCTGACAATTCTTGGTTTTAACCTGATTAAAACTTGATGGGAATTTCCGCAATTGCCACCGTTTTAAAAACTATTCTTTTTCTGAAAATCCAATATTTGGCATATTATATGCTAATTTTATTTGACGCAAAGAATGGTTGTTGTTTATTTTAACTAAATTAAATTTTAAATTGGAAACTAATAAAAATTATCCGCGACAGTCATGAGAAAGTTTAAGAGTTTGGCTTTAATTGTATTGATAATAACGGGGTTGATGGAGTCCGTTTATTCCCAGGTTGTGTTGAATGAAATATTGGCGGCTAATAACGGCGTGGTATTTTCTCCGAACGGAGATAATCCGGACTACATTGAACTATATAACAATTCTGGTTCGACAGTCTCGTTGTTTGGTTATACATTGACGGACAACACAAACTCGCCAAACAAGTTTGTTTTTCCTCCATACGCGGTAATTCCTCCATATGGTTATGTAGTGGTTTGGTGCGACTCTGACACCAATAATCCTGTGGATTTTCACGCAACATTTGCCCTTAGCGCTGAGGAAGGGGAGGAAATGGCTTTATATAAGAACGGGATTCGCGTGGATTATATTAAATTCGGATTTCAAGTTGCAAACAGGTCAATCGGACGTACACCGAGTGGTTCAAGCGCATGGAAACTTGGATATCCAACTCCTGGTGAACAAAACAGAGAAGTTCAACTGGGTAACCCAATGTATCTGAAGATAAATGAGTGGATGGCAACAAATTCCAAAGGTGCAGATTGGATTGAAATTTATAATCCACGAACAAATGGTCCAGTGGATATGAGTTATATGTATCTGACGAGCACTAAAATGGATGGAACTTCAAATCTTGCGTCATCCGTCATCCCACCCCTTTCATTTATAGATTCAAATGCCTTTTTTATGCTCATATGCGATAAAGACCCGGAAAAAGGAGCAAATCATGTAGACTTCGCATTAAGCAGTACTTATGGCGAAACCACCAGTTTATATCTCTCCAATCGCGTAACCCTTGTTGATAGAGTTGTTTTTGGACCGCAATTCAGAGACATTTCCATGGGACGACTGCCAGATGGGGCAACGAACATCGTCTATTTCCCAAGCGGGAGGTCAACGCCTGCGGAAAGCAATTTTATGCCATTGACAAATGTTGTTGTAAACGAATTGCTTGCGCATACTGACCCTCCGCTGGAAGACGCAGTTGAGTTTTACAATCTAACTTCCTCTGCAATTGATATAAGCGGTTGGTGGCTAAGCAATAACGAGGATGAACCGCAGAAATATAGAATCCCGTCAAATACAGTCATTCCGCCCAATGGATTCATTGTCTTCTACGAATATCAGTTCAATGTAGGGGCAAACGCCTTTACATTTAATTCCGCAAGAGGCGATGAAGTGGTTTTGACATCTGCGGACGCCAGCGGAAACCTGACAGGTTATCGGCTCTCAAAATCCTTTGGAGCAACACAAAACGGTGTCTCATTAGGACGTTATGTAAAAAGTTATGGCGGAACAGACCTCGTCCCGATGAGCAAATTGTCGTTTACAACAAATCCGTTGTATGAAGTTAAACCTACAGACCCTCCAAGTTACATTGGTATTTTTAGACTCGGCACCGGCGCTCCTAATCCATATCCGTTAGTCGGACCAATAATTTTCAGCGAGATAATGTATCACCCACCCGATATCGGCACAAATGATAACGCATTGGATGAATATATTGAGCTTTGCAATATATCCAGTTCATCATTTCCCCTTTATAGCACGGCAACCAACGCTCCAATGCAGTACACAAACACATGGCGTATACGTGGAGAAATCGAGTTTGATTTTCCACAGGGAGTTGTATTGCCTCCAAACGGCAAAGTATTGGTGGTTAATTTCGACCCTGTTACCAACCAGACTCAATTAACAGCATTTACCCAGAAATTCAATGTTCCTACTAATACCCCAATTTTTGGTCCCTACAAAGGAAAACTTAGCAACAGGGCTGGCACTATCGAACTTTATAAACCAGACCCTGTGCAGTTGCCTCCGCATCCAGACGCTGGCTTAGTTCCATATATTTTTGTGGAAAAAGTAAGATATGAAGACCGCAATGGTTGGGCTGCGAGCGCCGATGGCAATGGTTTCTCACTCCATAGATTTAGTTACACAGGTTATGCCAATGATGTGACAAACTGGTTTGCCGGAGCCCCCACGCCCGGAAGCGATTTCCTTTCTCCAGCAATCATTGTGCAACCACAGTCTCTGACGGTTTCGCCTGGCGATACGGCAACACTCTCTGTTTCCGCAACTGGCACGGCATTACGTTATCAATGGTTCTTCAACGGAGCCCTTGTTATCAATGCGACAAATCCTGTTTTATCAATATCCAGCGTTGGAACAAACCATGCCGGACTCTACTGGGTAATCGTAACAAATGAACTGGCAAAAGCAACAAGCGCTGTCGCACAATTAACTGTTTCAACAGTCGCTAAACCCCAGTTTATGCAACCCGTATTGCAGGCGGATGGCTCAATAAAACTAACCGTTAAAGGTGTTTCAAACCAGATATATGCCATTGACTCATCTACAAACCTTGTTGATTGGACACCAATCGTCCAGATGACGAACACAAATTCTGTATTTACCATCTTTGATGTTACAACAAACGCCCCAAGAAAGTTCTATCGTTCAAGAGTAATTCAATAAACCTGTCTGCAAATTAAATTTGCCAACTATTGGAGCTTATGAACATGGATTTGACTTGAATTATGTAAACATTAGGAGAATTTTACGTTTATTGCTTTATAGCGTTGACGTGGAATAAAATTTCATTTCAAATACTTATACAACAAATAAACGGCAGTTAACATGCCAAATAAATAACCTGAATACGAAATATGAATCTGGACGCAGTATATTCAAAATTGTTGGTTAAGACCAACGCAAAGATGGCAATGATTGTCCTTGACGGCATCGGGGACATTGCGACAAAAGAAAATGGTGAGATGACACCGCTGGAAGCGGCGCGAACGCCAAATCTGGACGCCTTTGTTGCGCAGGGTTGCGCGCAAGGCAGGATGATTCCTGTTGCACCGGGAATTACGCCAGGAAGCGGACCTGGACATCTTGCTCTGTTTGGATATGACCCCCTTGAATACGAAGTGGGGAGAGGAGTGCTCGAAGCATTAGGACTTGGCTTGCAGTTAAAAGCCGGCGATGTGTGCGCCCGCGCCAATTTCTGCACAGTTGATAAAAACGGTCTTATAACAGACCGCCGTGCCGGCAGAATTCCAACCAATGTGTGTGAAGCACTCTGCGATGAATTATCGAAAAAAATCAAAAAAATCGGAGACGTAGAGGTAATAATTAAAGCAGGAAAAGAACACAGGTTTGTCGTCCTTTTCCGTGGACCAGGGCTCGAAGGACCTCTTACCGACAGCGATCCAAACCGCGAAGGCTTGCCAATTGCCACAGTTAAACCAACTAATCCAAAATCCGCAAAACAAAAGAAAGTTGCAAAGGTTATCGCCGAATTCTACAAACAGGCAATGCCTGTGCTTGCGGATAAGTCTCCAGCAAACGCATTCCTACTGAGAGGTATTGCGCATCAGCCCGAGATTCCGCAGTTTGAAGAGCGATACGGTATGCGCGCCGCGGCAATCGCCGTTTATCCAATGTATAAAGGTTTAGCGCAACTTGTCGGAATGACGAGAATCGAAGGACCGCAGACAATCCAGGAACAATTCGAACGGTATCTCGCTGAATACGATAATTATGATTTCTTCTTTATTCATTATAAATACACAGATAAATACGGCGAAGACGGTAACTTCGAAGCAAAGAAAAAGGCAATAGAAGATTTTGACGCCGCTTTACCAATATTTATGCAAAAGAAGCCAGATGTAACCGTCATCACTGGGGACCATTCCACGCCAGCGGCTATTAAAGGACACTCATGGCATCCTCAACCCGTCCTTCTGCATTCAAAATACAGCGGTTCAGATAAATTGCAAAGGTTTACAGAAACTGGAGCAAACATGGGTTCCCTCGGAATTTTTGAAGCGAAATACCTGATTCGCATTATGATGGCAAATGCGAAAATGCTCGATAAATTCGGCGCATAATTTGCTATATTGATTAATAATCAGCACTAATAAAACCCACGTCAAAAACGTGGGTTTTATTTTTTTCATTTATTCTTGTAGCTTCGTAGTATGACTAAAAACTCTTCTACTAAATAATCTTAAATTTTGCCGTTAGATAAAGATTTTATGTGAAGTTGCATGATTTTTAGAATGAATTAAATTTAAGAGTGAAAAAACGATATTTTAAACGCTCAATAAGGAGAATATAAAGAAGGCTTATGAAATTTAGGAACTTGGGAAACTCTGGAATTTCGGCTTCAATAATTGGATTTGGTGCCTGGGCAATAGGCGGAGGAAGCCTCTGGGGAGGTAAACCAGACGATAATCAATCAATCCGCGCCATTCAAGCCGCACTTGACCATGGAATAACATTGATAGACACGGCTCCGATTTACGGCTTTGGCCACAGCGAAGAAGTTGTCGGGAAAGCCATTAAAGGAAAACGGGATAAATATGTTATCGCCACAAAATGCGGCTTGTGGTGGGATGATAATCGGGGTTCGTTCTTTGCCAATTTTGAAGGCAAACCAGTTTTTCGATGTCTGCGCCCAGAAACTATTATTGTTGAGGTTAACCGCAGTCTGCGTCGCTTGCAAACCGATTATATAGACCTGTACCAGACGCACTGGCAGGCTGTCTTGCCAGATAAAACACCCATTCAGGATACGATGGATGCCCTCTTAAAACTCCAGAAACAGGGGAAAATCCGCGCCATTGGAGTTTCAAATGCCACTGTGGATGAAATGAATGAATACCTTAAATACGGAGACATTATTTCATCTCAATTTCGTTACTCCATATTGCATCGTCAACCAGAAGAAGACATTCTTCCGTTCTGCGCACAGAAAAATCTTGCCACGCTTACTTACATGTCTCTGGAGCAGGGTTTGTTGAGCGGAAAAATTGGGATGGACAAGGTCTTCGGAAAAGAAGAGTTTAGAGCAAATGAAGCAAAAAATCCATGGTTTAAACTTGAGAACCGTAAAAAGGTCCTCGATATGCTCGCGAACTGGAAAAGTTTGACCGATAAATATCATTGTTCGCTTGCTCAACTTGTCCTTGCATGGACTGCGGCGCAAAACGGTATAACACACGTGCTTTGCGGCGCGCGAAACGAAAAACAGGTCATTGAAAACGCCCCAGCAGGAGACCTTGCGCTCGAAAAAGAAGATGTTAAAAAAATGCGGTTAGATGCTGTATCACTTGGAAATCCACTGTAATCTCTTTTGCGCCTAAATCGTATTCTTAGATTTCTTGCCGCAGAAAATGCGGAAAAATGGTATGGTAAAATATCTTGTTTTAACTATACCACGGACGTGCGCGTTTTTGCGTCTGGCGGACCACTTTTGCGGCAAGAATTGCGTTCTCACGAATCTGAAAATCGAACATGCCAACCGCAATAAAATCTGCTCCATTTGAAAATGCATAAGGGAATGCCTGACGCGGATATATTGCCCCTGCGGCAAGAACTTTGAAAGCAATCCATGGTTTTTTAACATCTTTCATGAATTGGATTGTCTCCTCGGGATTTATACACCACATATTATCATACCATCCCTCGCCGCCATCCAGCCAGATGAACTCTTTTCTTAAATGTTTCGGCGTCGCCGAAGGATAGTCGTCGCTGTGAAGTGTTTTAACATAAAAATCACATGGCACACTGTGTTTTTCGCAATTCATTGGAACAAGCAGAGAATGTCCGCCAACACCTATTGGAAGGTCTGTTTCTTTTTTTGCCATTTCTACCGTCTTTTTAATCAAATCAATTTTTCCTGCCTGGATAAGTTTGTCCGCAGCAACGCCCCATATATAAAGGGCAATCGCCCCTGTCGCCGCCTGGCGTTTTATGTGTTCTCGCAGGACTGAATCTGCCTGACCATCTTCCACCTTTATATGAGGAATAAACTGCATTTTCCCATTGAAACGCCGATTATATTTTTCAACATACTCTCCCCCAGTTTCAAAGACAGTGTTTATTCCGTATTGCTCGGCAAGTTTAAATGTCTCCATCAGTTTTTCTTCAGTAACATACGCGCGAAACAGCGCACCAACATATTTAAGGTCGCGGCAATGCATGTATCCTGAAACCAGATTTCCTCCGACCATTATGCGACTTATCTTTGCCTTGCCAAGCGTCCCAAGCGGGACTTTTTCTTCTTCGGAAGGTTGTGATTGGCTCTGTGTTGTATTTTCAGAACCGACAGAATCGCGAACTGAAGCAAAAATTGTTGATGCTCCAGCAACAGAAATTAAACTCCCGCGCAAAAAATCGCGGCGGGAATATTTATCCGCTTTTCCATCAGGGTGTTTCATGGATTTAATCTTTTGCAGAATTTTAAATGAAGTCAATTCTAATCCCCGATGGAATGCGCCAGCAATCTGGAAAAATTCCATTCGTGGCAAATCAGGTTAAACAACGAATCATCAGGCTTAGGATTGGGAGGAGAGGGCGATTTCTTTTGTTGTTTGCGTGAAAGAGCGACTTTCGCTGGGAGACGATGCATTTTCCTTTTTTCCAGCAGGAGAACCTCTTCGCTGGTGGGACGAGGTCTGCCTTATCCATTCGTTATATCATTGCATATTCGGGCGCACAGAATTATGCAAGTGAAACAGAGATACAAATTGAGGTTTAATCCTTCTGGTAAACACGTTCGGTCAATGTCTGTTGCTATGTTCATAAAGCACTGCCAAGGTTCCGCGG
>JAOADO010000051.1 GCA_026417275.1 Verrucomicrobiia bacterium | reverse complement strand
CATTTGGATTTACCCTTACCGCCACAGGCGCCTTCACACCCAATCGCTCGGCAACGGCGTTTATCCTCTCCAACTCTGGCTCGCTTTCAACATTAAACGAATAAATCTGATTCCTGAGCGCAAATTCAATTTCTGCTTCGGTCTTCCCTACCCCTGCAAACACGCATTTTTTGGAATCACCGCCGGCATTTATAACACGCCGCAATTCACCCTCGCTCACTATGTCAAAACCACTCCCTAAACTTGCCAGTGTATTTATTATCGCGGCGTTTGAATTAGCTTTAATTGCATAGCAAATAAGATGGTCCAGTTCAGATAACACCGACTTTAACGTGTTAAAATGATTGACTACTGTCGAACGGCTATAAACATATATCGGCGTTCCAAACTTTTTAACCAATTCGGCTAATCCAACTTCTTCACAGTACAACTCTTTGCCTTTATAATAAAATTGATGCATATAACAAAATACCTTAATTCATTTAAGAAATTTTGCTTATAAACAAAATTAAAATTCTAATCAATATTATAAATTAGATTATTATTTTATTGCTCAGACAATATCTTTGCCCTTTCGCGATGATATTGGGAAGGGGTAATTTTGTCTTCCTTATAAAGCCTTAACAATTCGGCAAGTCTTTCATCTTTTGATTTGACACCTTTTTCAGATTGAGCCTGCGCTTGCGGAGTGGATTTGGCGTCTGTCTTAACTATTTTTGCCTGTCTAGATTCTTTTTGTTTAAGCGCCGCTTTTTCCTGTGCTTCAATTTCTTGTTTTGCCTTTTCTTCTGCTTTCGCCCGTTTAAGCGCATCCTGTTTTGCTTTTATTTCGGCGGCTTCTCTTGCCTTCTGCTCAGCTCTAAGTCTTGCCTGTTCCTTTGCATAGGCCTCCTGTTGAGCTTTTAATTCCGCCTCTGCTCTCCTGCGAGCATCAATATCGGTTGTTTTCTTTTTTTCCTCGATTGTCTGCGCCTGCGGTTTAGTAACGGCTGGCGCCTTTTCTTTCATTTTTTTTTCCTCTGCCTCTTTTTCTTTAGCCTTTTCCTGGGCTTTACGCTCTAATTCCGCTTTTGCTTTTTTCTCTGCTTCTGCCTTTTCGCGAGCAAGTTCTTCGTTCTTCTTTGCTTCTTTCTCCTTTTGTTTGCGCGCAGACTCCTCCGCCTTTGCCTTTTCTTTAGCAGCCTTATCAGCAAGTTCCTTTGCTTTTGCTTCTTCTTTTGCCTTCTTCTGCAATTCTTCCTTCGCTTTTCTTTCAGCCTCTGCCCTTGCCTTCTGTTCTTCTTTAGCTTTCCGTTCGGCTTCTAACTTTGCTTTCTGTTCCTCCTTAGCCTTGAGTTCAGCTTCGGCGCGGGCTTTCGCCTCAGCTTCAGCCTTTTGTTTATCTGGGGCAGGCTTAACTTCCACAGGCTTTGGTGCGGGTTTAGGTTGAACTGGTTGGACTGCAGGTTTTGGAACCTCGGTTTTTACAGTTGTATCCGACTTCGTTGGAGTCGTCGGTTTCGGCGTCACAGGTTGGACTGGTTTTGGCTGTTCGACTGGTTTCACTGTCGGCTTCGGTTGTTCCACAGGTTTCACCACCGGCGCAACCTGTGCTGGTTGAGGAACAATGGGCGTCACAGGCGCTTTTTCAATTTCCGCTCCACGAATCCTTGCAAGAACTTCCGCCTTTGCGGCAGCTTCCTGTTTCAAAAGAGCCTGATCATTCAACTTCGTTACTTCGCGAAGTTTTGCCGAAGCCTCCTCCATAGCAAGTAAATTCTGCCGCGCGGCGGCAACTTCTCCGGCACGAGCCGCGGCTACCGCGGCTAACCTGCGCGTATCAATCTCCTTTCTTAATTTCAATTCCTCGTTCGCTTGTTGCGGCGTCATAACGTTTACCGTCGGTTTTGTTTCTTTTGCTGGTTCAGTTTTAACTACAGTCGGCACGGGCTTCTGAACAGGCTTAGCCGCGGGTTTTATTTCTGCTTGGGATTTTGCGGCTTGTTCCTGCGATTTTTTAGAAGCGGCTAATTCAGCTTTAGCCTGTTCCTCGGCCTTTTTACGTTCTTGTTCTTCCTTTTTGGCCCTCGCCTCTGCCTCTTTTTTAGCCTTCTCTTCGGCTTTCTTACGTTCCTTTTCCAATTCAGCTCTGGCTTTCTGTTCTGCTCTTGCTCTGTCTTTGTCAACTGTTTCAGCCGTGCGGCTTGGTATCGTGAGAGCAACCAATATAGCCGACGCCAGAACTATTGAAATTAACGAAAGTTGTTTCATATCTATAAACAGATATCAAAAAACAAACCTTTTGACAATAAGATATTTTATCTACAAAGAAAACCTTCGAATCGCGTAAATTATATTTATTGAAAACACGTTTATATAAGTTATAATTTTTTGTTATGTTGGTTCATGTTTTAAAGTCAAAAATTCATAGAGCAAGTGTTACCGGTTCGAGCCTCAACTATGAGGGTAGCTTGACTATTTCCATAGACTTGATGGATAAAGTTGGACTCCTCCCATACGAAAAGGTGTTATGCGGAAACATGGCAAACGGCCAACGCTTTGAAACTTATGTTATTCCTGGCAAAGCCGGCTACGGAGAGATTATTTTAAACGGCGCAACAGCAAGGCTCGGTCAAGTTGGAGATTTACTAACCATAATGAGCTACGCCGCTGTTGAACTGGAATCCGCCCAAAATTGGCAACCTAAAGTAATCGTGCTTGGCTCAGGAAACAAAATCGTGGACGAACGGGGAATCTAATTAGAAAAGGGACAAAATGCAATTTAAAGCATCAGAAATAGCTCGTTTTCTTGACGGCGAAGTAATCGGTAACAGCGATATCACTCTTAGCGGATTTTCTTCTGCTGACGCCGCAAAGCCTGGCGACCTTACATTTGCGGAAAAAGAAAAATTCTTCAAACTCGCAGAACAGAGCGGTGCATCTGCAATATTAGTTGACCAGAACTTTCAATCGGAGAAAAAAACGCTCATCAAAGTAAAAAACGTGCGAGTCGCTTTCGCAAAGATGTTGTCTCTGTTCTATCCAGAAAAAAAACCTGCTCCGGGGATACATCCAACCGTAGTGGTTTCTAAATCCGCCAATATTGCTCCCACCGCTTATATTGGACCGCATTGTGTCATTGGCGAAAACGTCTGTATCGGAGAAAATTCGGTCATTCACGGACTGGTTTACATTGGCGACAATTCTATTCTCGGAAACGATGTGTGCATCTTCCCGAATGTATCCATCTATCACAACTGCAAAATCGGAAACAGAGTTCGCATACATTCCGGCACAGTTATCGGTTCAGATGGATTTGGGTATGTCCAAGAAAACGGACGACACCTGAAGGTTCTACAAATCGGCAACGTTGTGATTGAAGACGACGTCGAACTCGGCTCAAACGTTACAGTTGACCGCGGCGCGCTTGGTTCTACAATCATCAGAAAAGGGACAAAAGTAGACAACCTCGTTCAAATCGCTCACAATGTCGAAATCGGCGAACATTGTATCCTCGTTGCGCAGGTCGGCATTGCCGGTAGCACAAAACTCGGAAACTACGTTACACTGGCAGGACAGGTCGGCGTCGCAGGACATTTAACCATCGGTGATGGAGCCATCCTCGCAGCAAAATCCGGCTTAATGCATAATGTGCCACCAGGCGAAAAATGGATGGGCATCCCAGCACAACCGGATAATCAGATGAAACGCATCTTCATCTCAATGCAAAGACTACCTGATTTGCTAAAACGAGTTGATGAACTCGAAAAAAAACTTGTTGAACTCCAGAACGCTAATAAAAAAGAATGAATAGATTTCTAAGAATCCTAACCCTGCTATGCGCTATCACGATCGGACACACAGCTATCGCGCAGATAAAAGTTGACCTCTCTTTTCCGCAAGAACAATACCTTGCCTATGAGCCAATTATTGCGGTTCTTAAAATCAGCAACCAATCTGGACAATCAATTAAATTTAAAAACGACGACGATTGGCTTGATTTCTCCCTCCAGACCAAATCCGGACGGATTATTCCTAAAGCCACAAACATCCGGGAACAGGAAGATTTCGAACTTCAGAGCGGCGAAGCGGCAACTATTAGAATAGATATCCAGCCATTCTTTAAACCAACTGACCCAGGAAAATACGCCGCAACCGCCACCGTCAAAATTAAAAATTGGGATAAAACCTTTACCACAGAACAAACAATGCTAGATATCGTCACCGGAATAAAAATCTGGGAAAAAGAATTTGGAGTCCCAGTAGATAACGAAACTAAAGAAGCGCCAGATGTAAGAAAATATGCCCTTCTTATGGCTAACTTTAAACAAAACCTCAGGTTATATTTTCGTTTGAGCTCAGCTGATGAAGGCGTTATTTATAAAATGACTTTTTTAGGGAATCTCACATCAATAAGCAGACCAGAAACAAACCTGGATAAATTCAACAACCTCCATATATTGCACCAATTCGGAGCTAAGATGTTTAAGTACACAGTCATAAGCCCGGATGGCAAAATATTCATTCGCGAAACACACGAATACGTAAACACACGCCCAAGACTGTGGATGGATAACGATGGAAAAATCTTCGTTCGCGGGGGCGCAAGAAAAATATCTTCAGATGATATCCCCGGTTTTTCAAAAAAATAAACGTTAACAATTCGCCCTCAAAAAATGCTGGATGCAGTAGCAAACGGCTATGTCGCTATAAACACAGGTAAAACACAATATGCAACTCAAAACAATCAATCAAAATTAAATCTGAAACATCGACTGTCGTTTTTTTTACCACCGATAAGGTACTATTACTCTTTGCTTGTCCCAGCGCTCAAAATTCTCCGCTATATCAACACTCCTGGACCCCTGATACATTTTAATCCTTAAACAATATAATCCCTCCGCCCCTTTAAATTTCCACGCCTTTACACGAGAACTCTTTAAAAATCAATTCAATTTCCCATCAAATATTGATATTTTGATAACACTCATCACAGAAAGAAAATCCCCTATATTTGCGAATAATTGATTTTATACCACTAAACAATCCTATCTACTTCCCGTCTTCGCGGCACACTATCGCTCCACACAGCAACAATAATTATAACCCCTTTTATTATTTGCTGGTAATAGGACGATACGTTCAACAGGTCAAGACCATTGTTGATGATTCCCATCAAAAACGCGCCAATTACTGTTCCAACAATACTTCCTACTCCACCTGAAAGACTTGTTCCGCCAATGACTGCCGCGGCAATGGCATCAAGTTCATATGCAATGCCCGCGTTTGGTTGTCCGGTTGTTATCCTTGCTGCAAGCATAACACCGGCAAGACCGGCAAAAGCACCACAGATTGCGTAAGCAAATAACTTTACGCTGGGAACATTCACGCCGCACACATACGCAGTGGCTTCATTTGAACCAATAGCGTAAATGTAGCGACCGTATTTCGTGTATCTTAAAAAAATGTGCGATAAAACAGCGGCAACGCCCATAATTAAAACCGGATTGGGAACTCCCAGAAAACTCTCGCCACTCAAAGCGATAAAACTGTCCTTTAACCCCGACACCGGTTTTCCGCCACTGACGACAAGAGCAAGACCACGCGCAATTGTCATCATGCCGAGCGTGACAATAAATGGCGCCACTTTTCCCTTTGCAACAACAAAACCGTTTGAGAAACCGCACAAAAACCCTACGCAAACACCAACAGCGACCGCTACAAATGCTGATATCTCTGCCGAACGCGCAACAATTGCTGAAATAACACCAGAAAGCGCAACAACGGAACCAAGAGAAAGGTCAACGCCGCCCGTTAGCAACACATATGTGACACCAATGGCAAGTATACCATTAATCGAAACCTGACGCGCCACGATCGTGAAATTCTGCCATGTAAGAAAATTCGGCGATAAAAAAGAAAGGCACACGCAGAATAAAATTACAATGCCTATTAGACCGTATCTGGAAATATTCTTTACATCCCAAATGCCCATTTTAAAAAGGTCGTTGGATTATGCAGGTATTTTACTGTGGTTTTTACATCGGCACCGGACAACCCACAAGTCCCAATCTGCGCGCGCGAGCAAGACATAACAAACATAAATGTAAAAGAAATTTTCGAGCACAAAACTCCATTCCTTTGCTTGAAAAGCGCCGATTGTGAGTATAATAAACAAAATAGCGGCAGCGAAAACCGTGCAATTTCTTAGAACACCGGCAATGAGAAAGCCGCCCAGCGTTACCTCGATGTAAGGCAGACAATAACCAAATGCAGCAATTAACCACCGTGGCAAAAAAGACTCCCGTAATTTGTCCTCGAGCAGATAACCGTTTACAAACCACTGCGCATTTTCGAAACTCCACCTGCCTTGATAATAAAATTTGCCTACTGCTGCAAAAATTAGAAGCAAACCAAGTCCCCACCGCAAAAGAGCAACAGACGCACAGCGTGTCCAGTGGATTTCCTTGAGCTTGCTTTCCATTGAAACAGCCAAATTAAGGTGTTACCGGCAATCTCTCATTGGACTCCTCAGATTTAACCAGAATCCCCTGCTCTTTATACGGTTTTAACATAAAGTGTGTGGATGTGGAAATAACACCCGGAATTGTGGCTAACTTCTCCGAAACAAATCGAGCAACATCTTTAAGTCCGTCTCCTTCCACGATAACCATTAAATCATAGGCGCCAGACATTAAATAACAGGACCTCACCTCGTCGTATTTGGCAATCCGTTCCGCCAGTCTGTCGAACCCTCCACCGCGTTCAGGCGTAATCTTGACCTCGATTAACGCGCGGACAAGATCAAGCCCGAGTTTTTCCTCATTCAAAACCGTCCGATAACCAAGGATTATCCCGTTATCCTGAAGGTATTTAATTTTTTGGTTTACCTCTTCTTCTGTAATATTCAATAACTTCGAGAGTTCGCTCGTGCTCACCCTCGGATTATCCCGCAACAATTTTAACAATGTTTCCATAACGCTCTTTTACAATTCTGGAACAAAATATCAAGATATTCAACAAATCTCCTGGCTCAATGCCCAAAATTTGAATTTGTCAGCTAATTTGACCATCAAATTATAAAAACAATTTTGCCATGAAAAACACAATAACACGCAGAGACTTTTTAAAAAATTCATCAGCGCTTTTAGCAGCAACAGCCGTTTTCCCCGCAATCAAAACAAACGGAGCTGAAAGTCCGAACGAAACAATCATTGTGGCAGTGATGGGGCTTGGCAGAGGCAACGACCACATCCGCGCGTTGCTCGAAATTCCTAACGTTCGGATCGCCTACATCTGTGACGCCGACACACGCAGATTCACAGGAACAGAAAAAATTATCGCCTCAAAACCTGGCATCAAACCGCCCGAAAAAACGCAAGATTTTCGTAAAATCCTTGACGACAAATCCGTGGACGCCATTTTCATTGCTACGCCAAACCACTGGCACGCCCCTGCCACAATCCTTGCCTGCAAAGCGGACAAACACGTTTACGTAGAAAAACCTGCAAGCCACAACCCCCGTGAATCGGCACTCATCGTTGCCGCGGCAAAGAAATATAAACGGATAGTTCAAATGGGAAACCAAAGACGAAGCTGGACCATGTATATCGAAATGGCACAAAAACTGAAAGACGGCATCATTGGGAACTTAACAACCGCCCGATGCTACTACACTAACGCGCGTGGCTCGATTGGCATTGGCAAACAAGTTCCCGTGCCGCCCGAACTCGATTATTCCATGTGGCAAGGACCGACGCCCGAGCGCCCATACCTTGACAATCTCGTCCACTACAACTGGCATTGGCGCTGGCACTGGGGCAACGGGGAACTCGGAAACAACGGTGTTCACTCAATAGACATCGCCCGTTGGGGACTCGGTGTTGACCTGCCGCTTAAAATTGCTTACAGCGGCGGAAGATACCACTTCAAAGACGACCAGGAAACACCGGACACCGGAGTTGCCACATTCGACTTTGGTAACAAATTCATTACATGGGAACATAGCAGTTGCCATCCCAGACACGCCGAACGCTTGCCATTTGTCGCATTCTATGGAACAAAAGGAACATTCATAATG
>JAOADO010000050.1 GCA_026417275.1 Verrucomicrobiia bacterium | reverse complement strand
AACTGTGGTTGAGGCGGTTCCGGGGCAGGAGACGGCAGAGGCGGAGATGGAGGGCAAGGAGCGTGAGGTTGAGATTGAGCCTGTTATGCAGGTTAAAGCGCAAGGGGAGATGTCAGGGGTTGTGGTTCAACCAGAGGAGAAGCCTCAAGTTGTTCAAGAGCCTCCTTCACCGCCTAAACCTGGCATCGGAGATGTTGTGGGGCGAATTGATATAAGCAAGTATTTGTCTAAGGACAAGGGGAGGGAAAAAGAGCGAGAGAAAGAGAAGCAGAAGCAAAAGCCGCAGGATCAGAAGAAGGCGGTGCCTGTGAGTGGTGGAAAGCAGCAAGTGCAAAAGCCTCCACAGGTTGCGGGCAAGGGGCAGTCTATGCCTGGTAAACCTGGGCAGCAGCCGCCAAAGCCGCAGAAGCCCGGGCAACAGCAGGGGAAGAGGCAACAAGTTCTTGAGCCGGTGCAATTGGTTAAGCCACAGGTTTCTAAGGATGGAAGACCTGTGAAGATGGATAAGAGTGCCAAGTTGCCGCCGAACGCGCCTGTTGTAATGATAAAGCCTCCGATTGTTGTGCGCGAACTTGCTGAGAAGTTGGGCAAGAAGCCGTTTCAGGTTATTGCTGAGCTGGTTAAGAGAAAGATAATGGCGAATGTGAATGCGCTTGTTGATGAAGCGGTGGCGAAGGATATAGCGGCGATATTTGGGATTAATCTTGTAATAGAGAAACGTGGGGCGAAACCTGGTCCATCGAAGCCGGAGCCTAAGAAGCCTGAATTGGAAGGGGAGGTGGACGTGAAGAAATTGAAGCCGCGTCCGCCTGTGGTAACAATAATGGGGCATGTGGACCATGGGAAGACGACGTTGCTTGACGCGATTCGCAAGTCCAATGTGGTTGCGACGGAGGCTGGTGGGATAACGCAGCATATTGGAGCGTATACAATTGCGATTCCGCATCCGGACGACAAGAAGAAGATGATGAACATTACATTTCTTGATACGCCTGGTCATGCGGCATTTAGCGCTATGCGTGCTCGCGGGGCAAATGTTACAGATATAGTTGTGCTTGTGGTTGCCGCCGATGACGGTGTTATGCCGCAGACGGTGGAGGCGCTTAACCATGCCAAGGCGGCGAATGTGCCGATTATTGTTGCGGTTAACAAGTGCGACCATCCGAATGCGAATCCGATTCGTGTTCGAGAGCAACTTTCGAAGCAGGGGTTAACGCCGGAAGAATGGGGCGGCGAGACGATTTATGTGGATGTTTCTGCGCTGAAGAAACAGGGGGTTGATAAGCTTCTTGAGATGATTGTGTTGAAGGCGGAGATGATGGAGTTGCGTGCGGACCCGGATTGTCCGGCTAAGGGTTTTGTGGTTGAGTCTGCGCTTGAAGCGGGTGGACCGGCGGTTACATTGCTTGTAAAGCGGGGTACGTTGCGTGTTGGGGATGTGGTATTGTGTGGTCAATTTTTTGGGAAGGCGCGTGCGCTTATTAATGAGAAGAACGAGCGGCAGAAGGAGGCCGGTCCATCGTTTGCGGTTAAGATGCTCGGTTTAAATGGTGTTCCTGAGCCGGGGCAGGCATTTGAGGTTGTTGAGGAACAGGATAAAGCGCGTGAACTTGCCGAATCTAGGGCAGAGGAGATAAAGAAACAGGGGCAGACTGCGGTGGCAAGGAAGGTGACGCTTGAGAGTTTAATGGAGGCTATTGAATCGAATCAGGTTAAAGTTCTTAAAGTGGTGATAAAAGCAGATACACAGGGGTCTGTGGAGGCTATCTGCGGGGCTTTGAAGAATATTAAATCTGAGAAGGTGTCTCTTGAAATAATTCATGATGGTGTTGGTCCGATTTCTGAGAGTGATGTTATGCTTGCGGCGGCGGCAAAGGGGATTGTGATAGGTTTTCACACGAAGCTCGAGCACGGTGTTTCTGATATTGCAAAGCGGGAAGGGGTTCAGATTAAGTTGTATACAATTATTTACGAGTTGATAGATGAGGTTAAGAAGGCGATGGCTGGTCTGCTTGAGCCGATAATAAAAGAGGTTGTGACAGGGAAAGCCGATGTTAAGAAGGTGTTTGAGATTTCGAGGGGTGGTAAGGTTGCCGGATGTATGGTGCGGGAGGGGGTAATGTCCCGCGGGCGTGCGCGAGTTTATCGTGGTAGAGATTTAATTTATGAGGGGACGATGGCGTCGCTGAGGCATTTCCAGGAAGAGGTGAACGAGATTCGCGCTGGAATGGAATGCGGAATAAGGATTGAAGGTTTTAATGATTTCCAGGAAGGAGATGTTATTGAGTGTTATAATATAGAAAAGGCTCTGCAGGAGCTGGATTGAGGATGGAGGTAGTTATGACAACGCCGTATAGACTGGAGAGGGTGCGCGAGTTGATAAAACGCGAGGTTGGCGAGGCGATTCAACGTTGTTTTCCGATTGAACAGGCGGGTATGATTTCTGTTTATGATGTGGAGGTGAGCAAGGATTTTCAGATGGCAAGGGTTTATGTGTCTATACTCGGAAACGAGGAGAAGAAGAAAAAGGGTTTTGAGTTTTTGCAGGAAAACAGGAATTTGATTCAGCAACATGTGGCGAAAGCCGTTGTGTTGAAGCATACCCCAAAGATTCAATTTGTTCTTGATAATTCAATTGAACGCGGGAACAGGGTGCTTTCGATAATTGAGGAACTTGAAAAGAATAATCCATCTTCTTCTTAACGATGAAGCCCTATCCAAAGGTAATCGGGCGAATTATTGAAGCCATAAAGGCTTACGATTCATTCTGTGTTATCGGGCACATTCGTCCGGATGGAGACTGTGTTGGATGCCAGTTGGCGTTGGCTTATGCTCTGAAAAATAATGAAAAAAAGGTGGCCGTCTGGAATGATGATGAGATACCATATAAGTATAAGTTTTTAGATGTTGAACATTTGATAAAGCGCCCGCGCGAGGGTTATGAGTTTGATTGTGTTATTACTGTTGATTCGGCGAATTTGAGTCGGCTTGGGAACGGTGTTAATTGCATAGGGAGGAGGAAATTGTTTATTAATATAGACCACCATGAAAGCAATGATAGGTACGGGGATATAAACTATGTTAATGGAAAGGCGTCGAGCACAGCCGAGCTTGTGTACAGGATTTTGAAGGCGGCAAGGTGGCAGATAACAAAGCCGATTGCCGATGCTTTGTTTACCGGGATTTCTACGGATACGGGGTCGTTTCAGTATTCGACGACAAAGCCGCTTACTTATCATATTGCCGGGGAGCTTGTGAGCAAGGGGGCGGATATTGCAAGGATATGCGACAGGGTTTATCAGTCTTTTCCGTTGTCGCGGGTAAAGTTGTTGAAGCATGTTTACAGCAGTTTTAAACTGACGTGTGATGATAAGGTGGCGTATTTCTGGTTGAGAAAGGAAGATTTTGAGAAGGCTGGGGCAAATTGTAGTGATACTGAGGGGCTTATTGACCATATAAGGTCTATTGAGCCTGTTGTGGTTGCGTGTGTTTTTGAGGAAGAAGAGCCGGGGCTTATACGGATAAGTCTTCGTTCGAAAAGTAGTCTTGTGAATGTGAATCAGATTGCGAAATTATTTGGCGGGGGTGGACACGCGGCGGCGGCAGGGGCAAAAGTGCGAGGTACGCATCTTTCTGTTCAGAGGAGGGTGTTGAGCGCTATAAAAAATGCTTTAAATTCTCACTGATAAAGTAATATTTTTCTAAAACGATGAGTAATTTGCAGGAAATTTCGCCTTATGATGGTGTATTGCTGGTTGATAAACCGGCTGGACCTACGTCGCATGATGTGGTTGAGGCTGTCAGGAGTGTATTGGGGATGAAAAAGGTTGGGCATTGTGGAACGCTTGACCCCAATGCTACGGGTTTGCTGGTGATTGTTATTGGGAAGGCGACGAGGTTGTCCGAGAAATTTACTGCAACAGATAAGGTTTATGAGGGGATGCTTGTCCTGGGGGCAGAGACTGATACTTATGATGCGGATGGAAAAGTTGTGGCAACCAGGGCTGTTCCTGAGGTGGATTTAAATAGATTGAATGAACTGGCAGGGAAGTTTACAGGGGACATAAAGCAGTTGCCACCGATGGTTTCGGCTGTTAAAAAAGATGGGGTTCCACTTTATAAGCTGGCAAGAAAAGGTATTGATGTTGAGAGGGAGTTGCGATCTGTTCATATTTATGATTTTGTTTTTTTAGAGTATGAAAAGCCGAAGGCATGGTTCAAGGTTGGGTGTTCCAAGGGGACTTATGTAAGGAGTCTTGTTCATGATTTTGGCGCGGAAATTGGTTGCGGTGCGTATTTGCAGCATTTAAGGCGGACTGTTTCAGGTAGGTTTAACGTGGAAGACGCAATCAAAATGGAGGAGTTGATTAAGATGGATGGCAGTCAGTTGCAGAGCCGCATTATAACTTTGACCGAGATTGTAAGGATGGTTTATTCGGTTTGATTGTGTGAATTACGATGAAAGTTCTTTTTTTAAGCAAGGGTTTGGCTGTGCATAGGAGTGTGTGCGGCGAGGGTGTTTATCTGGATAGTGAATCGTCGCATGAGTTTGAGGTTTTTGACGTTGTTTTTTCGGAGAAGCGGGTTTTTAATGGATGTGTGAGGGATTTTTTTCAACAGAATGGTGTTAGGGGTGTTTGTATTGCGATTGGAGTTTTTGATGGGGTTCATCTCGGGCATCAGCAGGTTGTAAAAAGGATGTTGCAGGATGCCAGGAATTACGATAGTGCGCGCGTTGTTGTTACTTTTGATAGGCATCCGAAGACCGTTATTCCGCATGCGAAGCCGCCGTTGATGATAACGACGTTGGCTCATAAGCTTAAATTGATGGAGAGTCTTGGCGTGGATTACACGGTTTTAATTCCGTTTGATGTAGAGTTGAGTAGGTTGTCTGGCGAGTGTTTTGTTAAGTGTTTAAATCGGGAGGTTGGGTCAATAAGGAGTGTTTCTGTGGGGCAGAATTTTTTATTCGGGCACAATCGTCAGGGGAGTGTTGAATTGTTGAAAGAGATTGGCGGCAGAATGGGTTTTAGTGTGAATGGAATTAATCCAGTTTCGCTGGGGGGCAGGACGATTAGCAGTACGCGAATTCGGGAGGCAATTGGTGGGGGGGATTTGGAGATTGCGTCGCAAATGCTTGGGAGGGAATATTCTATTTTTTCCAGAGTGGTTAGGGGGGAAGGGATAGGCAGGAGGCTTGGTTTTCCGACGGCTAATCTGGATATTCGGGGGCTTGTATTGCCGCCATGCGGGGTGTATGCGGCGCGGGTGATTTTGCGGGATAAGGAATATTATGGAGTTTTGAATCTTGGATATAGACCTACTGTTAGCGCCAGGAGTTCCGTATTGTCTTGTGAGGTTCATTTGTTTGATTTCAGCGCCGATATATATTCCGAGAATATTGAGGTTGTGTTTGTGGAGAAACTGAGGGATGAGAAGAGATTTGCGTCTGTTGATGATTTGAGAAGCCAGATAAAAGCCGATATTGAGGGGGCTTTAAGAATTTTCAGGGGGTAGTGTTTATTTCGTTTTTTATTGTTTTTGAAGTCGTGTTATGTCGAAGTTGATGAGGACTTTCAGGAGGTCAATGGCGCGGGCGAGAACGGGGTCGTGAATTATTTGTGGTTCTTGTTGCTGGGTTTTTTTTGGGGTTTTATCGCGTTCGGCTGGAAGGTCGCCGGAGGAATCGGTTCCTTCGCGTTTCATTCGTACGAGTTCGGCTTCGTTGATTTTTGTTCGTGAAATGCGCGCAATGGACTGGTCTTGTGAATCTGTTGAAAGGCGTTTGGGGAGTTTGTAGGGGTTGTCGAGAAATTCGCGTTCTTCGTCCAGAGTTATATCCACGGCAATGTCTGGCGAGACGCCGTTTGTTGAGATTATTGTGTTGTCTGAAGTTTTAATTAGTCCATTTGCGATTTTTAATGTTTGTCCTGTTGATAGTTTTATTTCTTCGAATGAGTAGGCTGTGGCGGAGGTTTTTCCGCCGATCAGGATGGAGAGTTTGTTTTGACGCAGTATTTCGGCGATGACTTCTGCGGCGCATGCGGTTTGTTTGTTAATGAGGATAATTGTCAGGAGTTCTATGGGGTTATTTTTTGGAGTGGATTTGTAAACGTGGTCACCGATTGAGAAAAGGTCTTTTTCTTGTGGAATGAACAGGTTAATGAATTGGCTTGCGGCGTTGTAGTCGTTGCCGCTGGCGAAGCGCAAATCAATAATTAGTCCGTTGAGAGTGTTGGTTTTTTCCAGAGCGGATAGTGTGTTTTTGAATTGTTCTGGCAGGTCCTGGTTGATTTGTTGGATGTGGAAATAAGCCAGGTTTGTTTCTAATATGGTTGATTTTTTAATTGGGGCAGTTGTTTGGGTTGGTGTGTTGCTGGAAGTAATTTGAACGAGGTTTGAATATCTGGCGAGGATTCCTGAGAGAGCGGCGTCTTCCAGTTGTTGAGGTGTTGTTACGGTTAGTTTTTGTTTGATGAGGTCGAAGATTTCGTTGAATTTTGGTTTTTGTTCTGCGGGATGGAGGTTTAGTTCCAGCAGAATAATCAGTGCAATCGTTTTAATACAGAGTGATTTAAATTTATCCATAGTATGATTTTGTATTGTTGTTAGGTATTTTCCATTTAGAATTTTTGCAGGGCTTTTGCGCCGATGTCGCGTCTGTAGAATGCGCCTTCGAAATGGATTTTTTCCACAGCGGAGTATGCTATGTTTCGAGCGTCGTTGAGGTCTTTTCCTGTGGCTGTTACGCCGAGGACGCGTCCGCCGTTTGTGAAGAAGGCGTTGTTATTGCTGGTTGTTCCGGCATGAAATACTTTTACTGATGGATGTTTTTCCGCGTGTTCAATGCCTGTTATTTGTTTGCCTTTTTCGTATTTTCCTGGGTAGCCAGCCGAAGCCATTATGATGCAGACGGAGGCGCCGTTTTTCCATTTAAGGTTGTGTTTGTTTAGTGTGCCGTCGGCGCATGCGAGCATGAGTTCGAAAAGGTCGTTTTCGAGCAATGTTAGATATACTTGTGTTTCCGGGTCTCCGAATCTGGAGTTGAATTCAAGGACTTTTGGGCCGGATTTTGTGAGCATAATGCCGGGGTAAAGTATGCCGCGATAGTTAATGGATTCCTGCTGGCATCCGTGCAACCAGCGGTCAATTATTAGTTTTTTTGCAAGGTCCATGCCTGAATTGTCGAGGAATGGGGTCGGACAGTATGTTCCCATTCCGCCTGTGTTTGGTCCTTTGTCGTCGTCGTAGGCGCGTTTGTGGTCTTGTGATGTCGGGAAGAGGAGGGCGGTTTTGCCATCGCACATGGCATGGAGGGAAACTTCTACGCCTTCGAGGAGTTCCTGGATGACGATTTTTGAACTGCTTTCGCCGAAGGCTCGTTTTACGAGCATTTCTTCGATGGTTTTGTCTGCCATTTCCATATCTTTGCAGATGACGACGCCTTTGCCGAGGGCGAGACCATCGGCTTTGATGGCGCATTTGCCACCGAGTGATGCTGCATATCTGGAGGCTGAGGTAAAGTCTGTAAAGGTTTGTCCTTTTGCTGTTGGGATGCCGTATTTTTCCATGAATTGCTGGGAGAAAGCTTTAGAAGCCTCAAATTGAGCGGCTTTTTTGTTTGGTCCCCAGATTTTTAGTCCGTTTTGTTCGAATAGGTCTACGATGCCCATGGCAAGTGGGTTGTCGGGACCGACCACGGTGAGGTCTGGTTTGTTTTCGAGGGCGAATTTGAGGAGGTTAGGGAGGGCTTCGGCGCCGATTTTTATGCATTGAACAGGGGATGAGTTTTTTGCCAGGCGTTCGGTTGCGATTCCAGCGTTGCCCGGGGCACACCACATTTGTGTGATATGCTCCGATTGCGATAGTTTCCAGATTATTGCATGTTCTCTTCCGCCTGAACCTATAACAAGGGTTTTCATTTGATTTTCAAATTCTAATTTTTGTTTGTTGGACAGTTATTGCATTGCTTTTGCGAGGGAGTTCCACCATAGGTCGTGGAGTTTGGTTAAGTCCCAGGCAAATTCGCCAGTGTCTGTTTTTATTTTTAATATGTTTCCGCCGACTTTGCCAATTTGAACAGCCGGATAGTTATAGATTTTTGCGCGTGAAATAATTTTTTCGGCGTAGTGGGCATCTGTTGTGATAACTACTCTGTGT
>JAOADO010000049.1 GCA_026417275.1 Verrucomicrobiia bacterium | reverse complement strand
CATAACTAACTGAATGTAAATCGTGCAGAACTCCCATTCATTCTCACGGTGAGAAGTTGATGCGATTTTTGTAAATTTCGCTGGAAAACCTGCTTTTGGTGAATATGGTTTATGCGTGAAACGCCGCGGTGGTCGTGGCGTCAGAAAAAATGAAAGGATTTGTATGATTGAGACGACGGGGAGGAAGAAAACAGAAAACATAGCGCCGCCGCAATCCATTTTTCTTTCTTCTGTGGATGATTGCACCTCTGGTTCTGGCAACGTCCTCAATTGTGGATATCTTTATCTATTAAAGTATAATTATTTTTGCATATATTGCTGTTCGTGTGCTATATTTTTGCGTTTTTAATATTTTTGCTTTTGGGTTAAATTGGATAAAAATGCATAATTTTACACTGATAGTCTTAGCAATCTGCATCTTTGCGCTCGGATGCAAAAGGGAAGAGGTAAGAGTCTACCAGATTCCGAAGGAATCCGCCCCTGTGGCAATGCCGCATTCACAGTTGCCAGAATGGAAAGTGACAGGCAAAACACCGTCAAACTGGGAGCCGCGTCCATCCTCTGGCATGCGTGTTGCGCAATACCTGGTTAAAGGGAAAGAGGGTGCGCAAGGCGAAGTGGTTGTTATGCCAATGGCGGGAATGAAGGCCTCCAGAGATGAAATCCTGGCAATATGGCGACAGCAGTTTGGTCCGGATGTGAAGGAAAAATCCGAAAAGGTGAAAATTGGCGACGACGAAGGTGAACTTTATGATTTCTCCACTGACCAGCCGCAGGGCAACGAAATACCGCAAAGAATCCTTGTTGCCATGCTTTTTAAGGACAACGTGAACTGGTTTTTCCGCATCTCAGGGAGCAAAGACCTTGTCGGGGAATCAAGGAACGATTTTATAGCTTATTTAAATTCAGTAAAGTTTGAGCAGTCTAATCCTGGAAATTCCTCAGAAAGTCCGACAAACCCGCATCAGGCTCAACCGTCGCAGGTTGCTCCGCATCAACCTGCACAAACGCAGGCAACCACGCAAATGCCGATTGAATTGCCTGTTCCCGATGACTGGAAGCAACAGCCGCCCGCTCCGATGGCGCCATTGAGATACGAAGTTTCAAGCGGTTCTGCCACGGCGATGATTACAATTACGCGACTGGACGGCGATGGCGGCGGTTTGCTGGCAAACATTAATCGCTGGCGCGGTCAAATAAAACTGCCGCCAGTCTCGCCTGAGGATGTGGACAAACAGGTAAGCAGAGTAAAAACGGCAGTTGGTGAGGCGCTCGTGGTTGATTTTTTCGGGACGAACACCGCGAACAATCCAACGCGTGTGGTCGGCATAATTGCTCCTGCTGGAAGTTATACATGGTTTTTTAAAATGACAGGACAGGAACAGGCTGTCAACGCGCGCAAAGATGAGTTAATCAAATACGTCCAATCATTTAAATTTTAACAGGTAAAACGATGTTGCTTGATAAGATAATTAATTTTCTGACGTCCATGCGGCTCACAGTGGTGTGCCTTGCGCTGGCTATGGTACTTGTTTTTATTGGCACGCTTGCGCAGGTGGACAAGGGCATTTTCATTGTTCAGAGAGAGTTTTTTCAAAGTCTGATTGTTATCTCTGATTTGCGGATTTTGAATTATCGGATTCCGATTATTTTCCCTGGCGGCTATTTGATTGGTCTTGTCCTGCTGTTGAATCTTTTTGCGTCGCACTTTAAGCGGTTTGGGTTTCAGACGAAAAAACTTGGTCTACTCCTGACCCATTTTGGTTTGCTTGTTCTGCTTGTTGGACAGTTGCTCATTGACCACTTCCACACAGAGAGCAACATGCGTTTGGTGGAGGGGCAGTCGCTGAACTATTCCGAGAGTTACAATCGCTGTGAACTTGCGCTTATAAAGATTTCTGACCCGCAGACGGACACCGTGGTTGCAATTTCAGAACCCAATCTTTACAAAGGCAACGTGATTCGCAATCCGCACATGCCGTTTCAAGTAAAGGTGCATGATTATTTTCCAAACTCGCGCCTGGAGAACCTGCCTGAAGGCGGCTCAAACGCGGCGTCAACGCTGGGGTCCGGGAGGCAGATTCGCCTGATTCCTGTGCCGCCAGAGACGAAAACCGACACGCGAAATGCGCCGTCTGCGATTATTGAGATAATTGGCGACAACGCGCCGAACGGGACATGGCTCGCCTCGTTTTTCCTCGACCGCCCGCAGGAGTTCACCGTTGGAAATGAAAAATGGGCGCTTGTCCTTCGTCCCGAACGCTACTACAAGTCTTATTTTATAACGCTCATTGATTTTACGCATGAAAAATATCCTGGCACAGATATTCCCAAAAATTTTTCGAGCAGGGTAAAAATCACGAATCCACAAACAGGTGAAGAGCGCGAGGCGCTCATTTACATGAACAACCCGCTCCGTTACGGCGGCGAGACTTACTATCAGGGCAGTTTTGACCCGAACGACGACCGTGTAAGCATCTTGCAGGTTGTGCGGAATCCTGCGTGGACGACGCCCTACATTGCCTGCATCCTTGTGGGACTGGGCATGGTCATTCACTTTATAATCAACCTTGGCGTATTTGTTAACGAACAGAGAAAGAAATGAAAAAGTATTTGCCTTTTATTTTGCTCGGCGTATTCGGTTTGTGGGTGATAACCTCGCTCCGACCGCCATCGCCAAAAAACGGATTTGACTACGCGGAGTTTGGCAGTCTTCCCGCGCTGATGAACGGACGCATTCAACCACTGGATTCGGTGGCGCGCAATTCGTTGCTCCAGATTCGTTCAAAGGCAACTGTGAGATACCCTGTTGACCAGAATTCTAATTCGCAGAATGAAACTCAGGCAAAAACAGAAAAATTCGAATCAATGTCGCCAGTAGAATGGCTTGCCGAAGTCCTGTTCAATCCGTCAAAGGCGGACGAGCGACGGATTTTCGTCATTGACCATCCAGAACTTTTGAGTCTCTTAAGACTTGGCGAAGGCAAGCAATTTCTCTCCTTCAACCAGTTAAAACCGCATTTTGCCGAGATTGACAGACAGGCGGACCGCGCACAGAGAATTGAACCTGCACGCAGAACAACGTTCGAAAAACAGGTTCTCAAACTTTACACAGGACTCGTGGTCTTCCAGAGACTGAAAAACAGCCTTTACCCCGAGGAGTACGGCAATTTTACAAACGCGCTCGCTGAACTGCAAACCGCGCTTGCACCAGGACTTGAAGCCTTCCGCGCAAGTCAGTCAAAAAAGGAGTTCAACCAGGACGATTTGAACAGACTTGTCATGGTTATGCAAAAGTGGGACGTCGTTGCGCGCTCTGCATATCCGCGCTTCATTCCCGCAGATAAAAACGAGCATTCTTCGGCATCGTGGCAATCGCCAGGCGAGTTGGTTATGCACCTTGTTCATGACCCGAACTCAAGCCTTCCCCGACCTGTCCAATTTTTCGCCGCTATGAATGCCGCTTATATAGCGAACAGCCCGCAGGAGTTCAACAGGGCGATTTCAGAATTCAAATCGTGGCTTGCCACAGGTTACACGGAAGAGATCTCGAAGACTAACCGCGAATCTTTCTTCAACAACTTTGCCCCGTTTGCAAAGGCGCGCGAGATTTACATCTTTGCGTTTTTGCTCGCCTGTTTTTCCCTGTTTAACCTTACGGACTGGTTAAGACGCAGTTCACTATATTTGCTGGCGCTTGCCTTTATTCTGCACACTGCGGGGATTATCTTCCGCATGAGCATCGAGGGACGTCCCCCTGTAACAAACCTCTATTCATCCGTGGTTTTCGTTGGCTGGGTGGTTGTATTGATTGGCCTTTACGTTGAGAAAAAATTCCCATACGGCATTAGCGTTCTTGTGGCTTCGATTGGCGGTTTTGCCACGCAAATTGTTGCACATTACCTTTCATTGAGCGGCGATACCATGGAAGTTTTGCGAGCTGTGCTGGACACGAATTTCTGGCTCGCCACGCACGTTGTCACGATTGCCATGGGCTACGGGGCAGTTTACTTTGGAGGACTGTTTGCGGTCATTTACATCATTCTCGGCGTGTTCACAAAACGCCTGACTCCAGACCTTGCCCGTCTGTTGAGCCGCATCGTTTACGGCATAATGTGTTTTGCCATTTTGTTCAGTTTTCTGGGGACGGTGCTCGGGGGCATTTGGGCTGACCAGTCGTGGGGAAGATTCTGGGGATGGGACCCGAAGGAAAATGGAGCGCTCATCATCGTCCTCTGGACGGCGGTTTACCTGCACGCGCGCTGGGGAAAACTCGTCTCCGAACGCGGTCTCATGAACATGGCTGTTTTTGGCAACATTGTAACCAGCTGGTCGTGGTTCGGCGTAAACATGCTCGGCGTTGGTTTGCATTCTTACGGGTTCATGGACACCGCGGCGTTCTGGTTGCTCCTGTTCATAGCCTCGCAGATTGCAATTATCGGAATCGGCTCTATCCCGCTCAAATACTGGAAGAGTTTTCCTGAACAGGCTGAGATAAATGCATCTGCCGCCCCTGCAAAAACCGCAGTTTAAAAGAACGGATTGTTTTTAAGTTCTTCCTCAACAGTTGTGGTTGGTCCATGTCCTGGGCAGATTATCGTTTCAGATGGCAACGTGAGGATGTTTTCTCTTATCAATTTAAGCCCATTTTCACCATCATAGTGCGGCATTCTTCCAACCGAGCCTGCAAAAATAATGTCGCCCGCGAACACAACGGGCGGCAGGTTGTTCATAAAGCCTGTGGCAAAATACGCAAAACTATCGTTTGAATGTGTCGGAATATGAATCGCTTTGATTCGTAATGCGCCTAGCTGGAATTCCTGATTGTTAACAATGTCTTCTTTGAAATTATAACAGACAATCTGAGAAAACTTTTCCTTGAACAACGGAACCAGTTCAATATGGTCGTGATGATTGTGTGTTATGAAAATGGACTTTAATTTAAGGTTCTTCCCGCAAATGAATTGATTAATCGCGGCGTAATTAAAACCAGTATCAAACAGAGCCGCCTCTGCGCTTCCTGCGTCCCAGAGCAAATAGCAATTGACGGAGAACCCCTTTTCGGAAACAAAGCTTTTAATATTCCATTGTGAGAGGTCAATCTGTCGCGGATGCCACCCATGAGCAATGTTTTTTAATTTTAACGACGATATTCCTAAAAAGCTCCCGACCGCTTCATAATCTATGTTTTGCCTGGAATGTCCACTCTTAATAAATTCGAATAATTCGTAAACATTCATTCCCACCACCTCTGCCACAGATTCAATGCTCTTTCCTTTAATCGAACAGGCTTTTTGAACTATATCGCCAACATGGTCTTCCAGGTTCATAAGAATAGGTCCTTTTTCAAATCAGCAGAATTCGAATTTCATTTTAGCCGCTGTTTCCGCAATTTTTTCAAGTGAGTTTGACGGGTTTTTAACTGCTGCAAACTCTCCGCAAATATCCATCATATTCAATACTTTTGAAAAATATTTTTTAATATCAGGAGTAACATCTGCGCGTCCAGCGAGCATGATGCACGGTTTTTTATGTTTTTGACAGAGTCTTGCGATTTCGCCCGCGCCTTTGCCCATCAGAGATGATCGGTCGCATGAACCCTCGCCAGTGATTACAATATCAGCATTTTTGATTTTAACTTCGAGTTTTGAGAGGTGCGAAAAAATCTCAAATCCAGATTCCACGCGCGCGTTCAGGAAAGCCATTAATCCAAAACCGAGACCGCCTGCCGCGCCAGAACCGTGAATTTTCGAGAAATCCGCGCCAGACGTGTCTCTAACAACCGCCACCAGTCTTCGGAGGTTTTTCTCTGCAAACGGGATTTCATCCGGTTTAAGACCTTTCTGCGGACCGTAAATCCGCGATGCCCCTTTTTTGCCGAGCAGAAGGTTTTTAACATCCACGGCGGCGACGACTTTGTTGAAACACAATTGTTCTGAAGGCGGGGTGATGGTTTTCAGGTCTGCCAGTTCAGTCCATTTAGAAATTTCAATTCCTCTGCGACTGATGAATTTATAGCCCAGCGCCCTCGCCATGCCGAAGCCCCCGTCGTTTGTGGCACTCCCGCCAAGACCGATGAATATGTTTTCTGGTTTTTTATTTGCGAGTTTTTTCAGCACAATGCCAAGCCCGAATGTATCGAGCTGGAATGGATGGTATTTGCCCGTGGGCAACATTGCAAGCCCGATGACCCGCGCGGATTCTACGATTGCTATTGATTTTGTTTTATTTATCCAGCAACGTGCCAGGCATTCTTCATGAGCGGCGTTAACCGATTTTACTATAAGCCCCTTGCAATTCAGTAGGCGGCTCATCACCTCGCCAAAACCATCGCCGCCATCGCTTGCTGGCAGAATTGCAACATCATCATGCGGACGCGCACGTTTCCACCCCTTTTTGATTGCCATGGCGGCTTCGGTTGCAGTCAGTGTGCCTTTAAATTTGTCCGGGGCAATTAACACTTTTAAGGAGTCCATGAGGCGATTTTCTTCGTCGGAAGGTCAACAGTCAACATTTCAATAACGGGCATTTTTTGCGGCGCAAGAGTATGATTCTCCCTTTTTCCCGCCTTAGAATTAGGAGAGACTGCGTTCGACAATTTTAAAAAACGAAAGATTCTATCTGTTTACCGTCAATCTTACCGGGATGCCACGCTGTGCGAGATATTCTTTGACTTCTCCGACTGTGTATTCGCCGAAGTGAAAGATGCTTGCGGCGAGGACGGCGTCTGCCTTGCCTTCGATTAAAACCTCTGCCATGTGCTCGAGTTTTCCTGCGCCGCCGCTGGCAACCACAGGAACGTTCACCGCCTCGCTAATCATCCTCGTTATTTCGATGTCGAAGCCGGCTTTTGTGCCGTCGGCATCAATACTGTTAAGCACGATTTCTCCTGCTCCGAGATTGACAGCGCGTTTTGCCCATTCGAGCGCGTCCAGACCGGTTGCTTTTCTACCGCCGTGCGAGAAAACCTCCCATTTCCCCTGCGCGACTCGTTTCACATCCATGGAAACCACGATGCACTGGCTTCCGAATTTTTCGGCGCCAGCGCGAATCAGGTCAGGGTTTGCGATTGCCGCAGTGTTGATGCTGACCTTGTCGGCTCCGGCTTTGAGCATGACGTTCATGTCCTCGACAGTTCGAATTCCGCCGCCGACGGTCAGCGGCATAAAACAGTGAGTCGCACTTCGTTCTATGACATCAACCATCGTTGCCCTGCCGTGGGCGCTTGCGGTGATGTCGAAAAACACCATTTCATCGGCGCCCTGTTCGTTATAGCGGATGGCGAGTTCAACGGGGTCGCCAACGTTGCGCAGTTCGCCAGCCTCGGCGCGACCAAATTTTACGCCGCGTGTGACTTTCCCGTCATGCACGTCCAGACACGGTATTACACGTTTTGCAAGCATACAATAAACCAGATTAATATACATTAAACCGAATGTTCTTTTAAATCGAATTTTATGCGGGATTTTTAATCTTTAATAAATTTTACTGGGGCATATGCGGCAATGTTTATGAAGAATATATTGCACCAGATTTTGCGTTCAATTAAGAAAAATAAAAATATGCAATTTAAGAGACGTGCGGATTAATTTCTTAATAAAATGTTCAACGAATGAATCGCGCGAAGCAGTGGCTTTATTGTGTTTAAACATCAAAAAGAAAACTTTCAATACAAAGCCGTTTCTCTGTTTTACATCTCGTCTTTCGTTGCACCACGAGTAAAAAAACGTTTTGGCACTGCACTTCTACAATAATTTTATACGCCCCGCAAGGTCCGATAAAAAAACACCGCAAACTTCCAGCCTTTGTGGCTCTGTTGCTTAAAACTCAATTCGAACTTTATTAAGAGCGCTGTCTGGCTCGGGCATTGAACGCAAAAATGACTTTATTAAAGTCCAAACGCTTCTTTTAACATTTTAACGCTCTTTGGCACTGCGGTGTCGGCGGGTTCCTTTCCTTCAAACTCTAAGGAAACATAGCCAGAATATCCGACACTGGCGAGAATATTTGCAATCCGCTTATAATCAAGGTTAAGCGTGTACCACTCGCCACCTCCATAATATGTCTTTGCCTGAACAAAGACGGTTCTGGAGGCGATTTTTTGTAACTTATCGTAAGGGTCTTCAAGAAAATTGCCAGTGTCCATAAGGGCGCCGAGCCATTGGGACTTGAGGGCGTTTAAAATTTTAAGCATTCCTTCGGGGGTATTGGTAAGTCCCCAGTGGTTTTCCAGCGCAAGGACGACGCCGCATTTTTCTGCATGCGGCAGGCATTTTTCTATGCAATCAATACACCATTTAAAACCGTCCTCCTCGGTGTAGCCAGGCAAAATCGGTTCAACACCGCGCGCCTTCATGAGGTCATCGAAGTCCTTGATTGTATTCCAGCGTCCTGCATTTAACCGTATCC
>JAOADO010000048.1:422-9904 GCA_026417275.1 Verrucomicrobiia bacterium | reverse complement strand
GGCACCAATGGTTCCAGGCTTCTTTCTGCGAGGGCTCCGTGACCGATTTCGCGTCTGCCTGGGCCGGAGATTCTGCCTATTTCGCCTGTGGAGAAGTTCGGGAAGTTGTAGTGTAGGATGAATTTTTTCTCGGTTTCTCCGCCGGTGTAGGCGTCGAATTCCTGGGCGTCTTGTAGTGTGCCCAATGTTGCGAGGACCATTGCCTGTGTTTCGCCGCGTGTGAAGAGTGCGGAACCGTGGGCGCGCGGCAGGAGTCCAACCTCGCATTCGATTTTTCTTAGTTCGTCAAAGTTTCTGCCATCGAGGCGTTTGCCTTCTTTGATTATAAGATTGCGAATTGTTTCTTTCTGAATTTCATAAAAGGCGGTGTTGATTACAAAATCTGTTATGGCTTCTTCGCCGTATTTTTCTATTAGTTTGGGTCTGATTTCTTCGATAAGGGCTTTGCATGCGGCTTCTCTTTCGAGTTTTGCCGGTTTAAGGAGCGAAGGAATAATTTTGTCGCTCACCATTGAGCGAGCGTCCTGGATGATTTCTGGCGGAACGGTTTTAAGTGTTATATTGCGTTTTGGTTTGCCTGCCTGGGCGGCGAGTTGTTTCTGGGCGGCTATAATTGGTTGGCATGCTTCATGGGCAATGCGGAGGGCAGTTTTGAAGTCTTCTTCCGAGATTTCTTTTGATGAGCCCTCGAACATGAGGAGTTTGGTTTCGTTGCCTACGTAGACGAGGTCGAGGTCGCTCTTTTTTAATTCGGAGTGTGTTGGGTTTATTATAAACTTGCCGTCAACTCTTCCGATTCTGACGGCTCCTATTGGACCTTCCCATGGGATATCGCTTATCATCAGAGAGGCTGATGCGCCGATGATGCTGAGCACGTCCGGATCGTTTTCGCCGTCAGCGCTGAGGACAATGCACTGAACCTGGACTTCATTGAACCATCCTTTTGGGAAGAGTGGGCGAATCGGGCGGTCAATTAGTCTGCTTGTGAGTATTTCTTTTTCCGATGGGCGCCCTTCGCGTTTGAAGTAACCGCCGGGGAATTTGCCGGCGGCGGCTGCTTTTTCGCGATAATCCACTGTTAGTGGGAAGAAGTCTTGTTCTTCTTTTGCTTCGGTGGCGGCGACTGCGGCTATGAGAACAATGGTTTCTCCTAATTGTACGGTTACAGCGCCATCAGCCTGCCTTGCCAGTTTTCCTGTTTCAATAATTATATTCGAATTGCCCGTCTGGGCAGTAACTTTGGTAGTCATATGTTTTCTATTTTTTTCTCCAAAGCAATCAGTCCCGCGCGGACCCGAGAAACTTCAATCAGCATCATTACTTCCACCTGTGGATATGTTGGATAATGGGGCTGATTGAAATCGCCCGGAGCCTGCGGGCGTTGCTTTTACTTTGTTCATTTTAATAGCGGTCCATTATAATAAACCGCCACTCTTGAAATGGCATAAGTGAATCTGAATTGTAATAGAATCCAGGTTTATTACTTACGCAATTTCAGTTTCTTTGTTATTTCCAGATAACGATTGTAATCTTTTCTCTGCAAATAATTAAGCAGTCTGCGTCGTTTGCCGACCATCATGAGCAAGCCACGACGCGAGCTGAAATCTTTGTTATGCTTCTGCAAATGTTCGGTCAACGAGTTGATCCGTTCTGTAAGCAACGCAATCTGAATGTCCGGAGACCCTGTATCCTTTTCATGGACACGGTACTCCTGAATTATCTTTTCTTTTTGTGCCATATCTATCTGCAGTCAGTTCTTTTTAAACAACAAGTCTTTTAATCTAATTTAATTTCACTTTAATGTAAAGTGATTTCTAAATCAATTTAAAATCCAAAAAACAATGAGGCTTAATTTCTCACAATTTTAAAAAATATCAACAGGTTATTATAATAACATTAATTTTTGTTGAGACAAGACTATATTTGTTTGAATTCGTGTTTTTATGTCTGTATTGTATTTTTCAATGAAGGCGATGTTAAAATCCATGTTGTTTGGTGTTTTGATTTTGGTCTTTGGATGTGTTGCGGTTGGTGCAAAGGATTATGTGGTTGTGACGCATCAGAAGAATTTGGGGGATGTGAGGTGGGCTGAGGTTGTAAATTTTTTAAGAACGAAATATGGCGCTGGTGTTGTGACTTATTCAAATTCTGTGGAGGAGGCGCTTGTCTGGCTTTCTCGCGAGAGGCCGAAGTATACTGCTTTTGTTGCTCAGCCACTGGATGTAAGCCGCGAGTTTGTGGCTAAAGTGCATGTGTTGACGCGGAGGTTGGATGATGACCCATATGGGGACACTATCTGGGGAATTGTTACTGGTTTTGATGCGGGTAATGCTCTTGAGTTGGTGGGTGTAAAATCTCCGTTGATTGTTCGTCGTGCCGCGGGCGGAACATCAATACCGCTTTCGCATTTTGCCGAGGGTGTGTGGTATAGCGAGGGCAAGGCGGGGTTTGGCATGGAGAAGAAGAGAGGCGAAAAGCCTATGGAAATCAAGGTTCCGCAGGATACTACGAAGTTGTTGGTTGATGAGTTGAATGGCAATGCGGATTTGTTTGTTACGTCCGGTCATGCGACTGAGCGGGATTGGCAGATTGGTTATACTTATAAAAACGGATATTTTAAGAGCAGGGCAGGGGACTTGTTCGGCGAAGACATTCAGGGCAGAAGGTATGAGATTAAGTCAAAGCATCCTCGAGTTTATCTGCCTGTTGGCAATTGTTTGATGGGACACATTGATGGTATGGATGCTATGGCGCTGGCGTGGATGAAGTCTGCCTGTGTTGTACAGATGATTGGTTATACTGTGCCAACGTGGTTCGGGTATATGGGGTGGGGAGTTCTTGATTATTTTGTTGAGCAGCCTGGACGGTTTTCTCTTTCAGAGGCATTCTTTGCAAATCAGCAGGCGTTGTTGTGGTGTTTAGAGAAGAATCCGAAATCGAAAGGGCATCTTTTTGACCGCGATGTTGTTGCGTTTTACGGTGACCCGGCTTTTGAAGCAAGATTGGAGAAATCTGAAATGCAGTGGGAGCAGATTTTGATGGAAAAGGAGGGGGTTTTCACATTTACAGTGAGAATAAATGATATGGAGAGGAGGTTTCAACTTGTAGATTCTAACGGTTCGCAGAGAGGTGGGAGACCTATTTTTGAATTTTTGCCGCGAAGGGTTGGAAGATGTCGCGTTATTGAAGGGAATGAATTTGAACCTGTGATAACTGAAAATTTTATATTGGTTCCACAACCTGCTAAGGGTGAATTAACTGAGTTTAAAATTGTTTTTAAGGAGGAGATTTAATCAGGTTGTAGCTTTTTAGGTCAGTCATTTTGTGGTGTGGAGTATTTCCATCCAGAGCGTTCGCCAAAGATTGCTGTGCCAATTCTGACCATGGTGGCGCCTTCTTCAATAGCTATTTCAAAATCGTTTGTCATTCCCATGCTTAAATGTGGCAAAGGTTTATTGAGGATTTGTTCGTATTCGTTTTTTAGTTCGCGCAATTTTCTGAAAAATGGACGCGTTAATTCAGGGTTGTCTACAAATGGAGCCATTGTCATCAATCCTTGAATATCGAGAGATGGCAGTTCTGCGATTTTTTTGATTTCACCAGCGAGGATTGAGGGGGCATAGCCAAATTTTGATAGTTCGCCAGATACGTTTATTTCAAGGAGGACAGGTATTTTTTTTCTGATTTGTTGGGAGCGTTTATTTATTTCTTCCGCGAGTTTAAGGCTGTCAACGCTATGAATCATGTCGAACAATTGGACGGCGTCTTTCGCTTTATTTGTCTGCAAGTGTCCGATAAGGTGCCATGTTATGCCAGATGGACAGAGGGGAATTTTTGCCTTTGCTTCTTGAACTTTGTTTTCGGCAAAGATTCGGACGCCGCATTCAAAAGCTTGTTTGACAACTTCTGGTGGGTGTCCTTTAACCACGGCAACCAGAGTAACGGACTCAGGATTGCGTCCACACCTTTCGCATGCCGTTCTAATTCTCTGCCTTACTATTTCAAGGTTTTCTTCTAAAGCCATAGTCCGATTTTAGCTCAAGCCGGTTTTATCAGGCGTTTTTTAATTATTTTCTTGCTGGGCTTTTTTGAGTTCGCGGCGGTGCCAAATCCAGGCAATCAGAGTGCTAATTTCGTATAATGCATGCAGGGGCAGAGCCATGGCAAGCATTGTGAATGGGTCGCCGGATGGGGTTACTACGGCGGAGATAACGAGGTTTGCCACAAAGGCGTAAGTTCGGAAGTTTTTAAGTTTTTCGTAATCGAGTAGTCCAATTTTTACCAGCAGAAGGATAATTACAGGCATTTGGAAGGCAAGCCCCATACCGAGCATGAATTTTACTACAAAGCTTAGATAAGCGTCGGCTCGCCATTCGTCTGCTCCAAAACCAAGCCACTGGGAGAATTGGACTGTGGCGCCAAGAGCAAATACGACTACAATGAAATAACAGAATAAAACGCCTAAGAGAAAAAGTCCGCCGCTGAATCCGACTGTTTTAAACAGAATCTTTTTTTCATGCACATGGAGGGCAGGCAGGATAAATTGTCCGATGAAAAACATCACAAACGGGAAGGAGACAACCAGACCGCCGAAGAGAGCCAGTTTTAATGCAACCATGATGCCTTCGATTGGGCTGTAGTTTTTTATGACAACCATTTTTTGGGGTGGAATGATGTCTTTGTTTGTAACTGGTTGCATGGCAAGAATGGTATTGGTACCGAATTGGATAGGGACAATTTGTAGAGCAGGAGGGGTATTTGAGCCGAAAACGGATTGGATTCCAAGGTTTTCTGTGTTTCCCCTGGCGATGACGTTTGTCCCAATCATAACAGCAACCTCTGATTTTGAGGAAATGAATACTCTTTCAGCCATGTCCAGAGGCCACATCAGGAATGCAACAAGGTAGTGTCCAGCCGCCAGGCAAATCAGCATGCCTAGAAGAACAGCGGTTACAGATTTAACAAGGGTCCATCTTAGGTCTTCCAAATGTTCGAGGAATGGTTTGACTGGTCCACCGCCTTCTTCATCTTCTTCGCTGTTAGTGTCTGAATTTTCAGGGGGCTCCCCGCCGGAGTCGTTATTACTGGAAGGGGTATCGGAGTTTTCAGAATCGGTAGAGTCGTGTTTGTAAGTGTCTGATTCTGTTTGTGTTGAGGCTGTTGAGCCGTATTCCTGTTGTGAATAATAATCTGGTGGTTGATATTCCGGGCTGTATGGGGAAATTTCCTGATTTGTATCTGCGGATGTTTTTTGTTCTGCGTCTGGTTGTTGATATTCTGGGTTTTCTTCTTTGCGATTTTGTTGTGGGTCAGGAGTGGATTGAGTCTGAGTGGTCTCAAAATTAAATGGGGTTTGTATCTGAGGAGTGTCTAATTGTTCAGAATCGGGGGCTGTTTTATCTGATTGAATGCCATTATTCGATTCAGTGGAATTTTTTTGTGAAATGGCTTGTTCCAAGCCATCCGCATTTGGCTGGCTCTGTTGGTTATTCCCATGAAAATGAGAAGCCTCAGATTCTTTCCCCATCAGTCAATCCAAGTCTGAAAAATTCGAAGAAATCGCTATTAAGCTTTTTCAGATGGTTTTTGGGGTTCAGCTTGGCTATTATTGTTAGCCTTTTTTTGTGGTTCTTTGGGTGGTGGCGGTTCAGACTCAATTTCGCGCTGAATTTCTTCTTGAACTTCGCGGGATGCTTTTTTGAATTCTTTAATGCCTTGTCCAAGTCCTTTCATCAATTCGGGAACTTTTTTAGCTCCAAAAAGGATGAGGACAATAACAAGGATAGCCACAATTTCTGGCCAGCCTAACATTGCTAACATCATTATTTTCATATCGTCATTCTAAGGAATTATAAATCTTTAATACTACAAAGTAAAAAATAAACTGCATCTCAATACTGAACTTAGATGGAGAAAGTTGTAAATTTGTTCAATTTGTTAGTTATTTTTTTGGGCGGTAGAGGATAAATTCACCTCTTCTGTTTTTTGCCCAGGCGGATTCGTTGTGTCCCGGGTCGGCAGGTTTGTCTTCTCCGAAACTGATTGTGTACACTCTTGAGCCAGAAATGCCAGCGTTGATAAGGTATTCGCGGATGGCGAGGGCGCGTTTTTCGCCGAGAGCGCGGTTGTATTCTTCTGTGCCGCGTTCATCGCAATGTCCTTCAACCTGGATTTTGGTGTCGGCGTTACCCTTGAGAAAATTAGCCACAAAGTCAATTTTGCTTTTTTCTGCGGTTTTTATAGCGGAGCTGTCGAAGTCGAAGTAGACGGTCTGGGCTTTGAAAAATTCTCTGTCCGGGGTCATGTTTTTAAGTCCATCTGGGTCTGGAAGGTCGCCAGGATTCTGTGGTGGTTTAAGACCTTCTGAGCCAGGTTGCGGAGGTTGGGTAATTGGTGTTGTGGTTTCGATGCCAGTTCCGGTTCCTGTTCCGGCAGTGCCTGTCCCACCTGTTCCTGCACCAGATGGCAACTGTGTCACGGTGGGTTGTTTTTTGGTGCTTTTGCAACCTGTTGAGCCCAAAATAATTCCAGCAGCGACAACGACAGAAATTATTAAATTTATATTTTTCATTTTCATTTTTTAATAATTATGGATTTTTATATGCTTTTTATAAAATGCGTCAAACAATAAATTTATTTTGGCAATAAAAGGATGAATTCTGCCCTTCTATTTTTAGCCCATGCGGCTTCATTGTGTGCTGGGTCCACTGGTTTGTCTTCGCCATAACTTATGGTGAAGATTCTGTCTGCAGAGATGCCTGTGTTTATTAAATATTCGCGAACTGAGAGGGCGCGGCGTTCGCCGAGGGCGCGGTTGTATTCTTCTGTGCCGCGTTCATCGCAATGTCCTTCGATTTGAACTTTTGTTCCTGGTTTTGATTTTAAGGTTTTTGCCACTCCATCAATCTTGCTTTTTTCGCTTTGTTTGATAGTTGAGCGGTCAAAATCAAAGTAAACTGTGTTTGCTTTGAATGTGTCGCGGTCGGGTATCATGCCTTCGATGAGGTCTCGGTTTGAAAGCGGCACGTTATCGCTGGTTGTCTTTTCAGGTTGTAGTGGAACAGCGGTTGTTTTATCCGTGTCCATTTTTGCAATGCCTTCTTTATCGAAGCCGGAGAGTTCGTTTGTAATCGGTTTTGAAATGCCGGGGATATATGTGAGCGGCGGCTGGGGTTTGCGTTTGCAGGCGGTTGCAATCGTTGCCACAGCTAACACTACTACGAGCAATTTTAATGTCGTTGTTTTCATTTTACGTTCAATTTCTGTTATTTTGCCCAACATGGTTGGGAACAACTTGCTGAAAGCCTATGACAATCCTTTATCTGTTTTGTGTAAATGTCAATCAAAGATAATGAACGAACTCCTTTGCCGGCGTTTCGGGTAAAGATAATTGTTCTGGAATTTGGAGCCCATGATGGGTCTGCGCCTGCAGCAAGAATTTTGGCTTCTCCGCCTGTGGATGGAACAACGCAAATTTGAAATCCGCCCATTTGAGCTGTAAAAGCAATCATTGAGCCGTCTGGAGACCAATCTGGTTCGGTTGCGTTCACGGCGCCTATTGTTTGCAGGCGTTTCATCTGACCGCCGGTTGAGGGAATTGTATAGAGCGCAGCAGACCCGCCGGCGCGCGAAGTAAAGCAGATTGTCTTGCCGTCTGGCGACCAGCACGGCGAGGATTCTCCTTCGCGTGTTGTGGTGAGTCGTTGGAGACCGGAGCCGTCAATGTTTGCCACATAGAGGTTGGGGCTTCCGCCTTTGCTTAAAATCATCGCAACGCGCGTTCCATCTGGAGAAACGGCTGGAGAGATGTTGGAACCGGAGTATTTTGCTATTACTTTTCGGATGCCGCTTCCAAGGTCGTGAGAATAGATATCGGGAAATCCAGATTTATAGGAGTTGTAGACGAGGGCAAATTTTCCTGGAATCCAGCTGGGCGCGGCGGAAATAGAGTTGTCTTTTGTTATTTGTATTGGGTTATATCCATCATAATCGGATATAAAGATTTCGCTTGTTGAGCCGAGGTCGCCTTTGAATGCGATTTTTGTCTGCGCAATACCTTTAATGCCGGTGATTGCAAAGATTACATCGTCTGCAAAGGCGTGAGTCTGTGAGCGAAGTGTGCCGCCGGTGTAAGATTTGCCAATCAGTTGATTTCTGGTTTTTCCAACAAAGAGTCGCCCCTGCACGTTGCCGTTGTTACTGCCTTCTACGTTGTAAGAGGCGGATTCTTCGGGGACGACTTTGCAACCCATGACTTCGAGGTCGAATTTTAGAATAGCGGCAACTTCTCCAGAAAAACCTTTTATTGAAATCGGGACTTCTTTTGTTGGGTCAGCCCATTTTTCGATAACAATTTTGGATTGGTCGGTCTGGGCAAGCAATACCCATCCGCTTAATATTACCAGTAAATTTAATATTGTTTTTTTCATTTTTATCATTGCAATCATTAAATTATCACATTTCTTAATTGTTTGATTATCCGCGAGCAAGTTTTGCTTTAAGATTAAATTCTATCACAAAAGTTCTTTCGAAATCACGCGCTTCTGCTGGAAATGCTGGAACAGATGTTACGCTTTCCAGTGCCCTCATCACAGATGCGTCCATGGCGGCGTTTCCGGAGCGTTTTATTATTCTTGCCGAAGTTACTTTTCCGGAGCGGTGAATAATGATGCGGACTTCGGCGACCATGTTTTCGTCTGTTATTTCAGTAGGGGGAATCCAGGCGCGGTCGAATATGCTCATAATTAACTGTGTGTAGTTTACCATTGCTGGACCACCTCCGCCGAAGCCGGGGACATCGTTCATGTGGAGTCCGCCGCTGGATAATCCAGCGCCAATGTTTTTGATGGCAGAGTTGAATTCTTGCGCAAGTTTGCCTGTTGCAGCAGATGCGGTGGTTGTGTTTTTTGCGCCTTTGCCAGAGGTGGACCCGTTTTTCCTAACAACAAGGTTTGTGCTTATTTTTATTCCGGTTGAACGGTTTCTGGATGGTAATTTGCCGTCCAGTGATGTTTCTTCATGTGAATCGTCTGAAGTGGATGTGTTTTTGTTTTTTGGCGCAGGTTCTGGCTTTGGAATGGGTGATTCCTCTGTTTTTTGTTCTTCAGATTTTTGTCGTGATTGGGGTTGAGTCTGTGGTTGAGGGGGTTGCGGTTGTTGCTGAATCGGTTTAGGCGCAGGCGGGGTTATTACCGGCGGCAGGGAGCCGCTACCCCCACCGCGTGTGGGTCCATCCGTTACAATCACATTGTCGAGATTCATGATTGTAATTGGTTTAAACGATTCAAAGTCGTCAGATTTTCTGGTAAAACCGGCAAAGAGAACAACAATCGCTATCAGCCCGATGTGAGCAAGGGTTGAGCCAAAAACGCATTTTTTAAATATTTTTTCCACAGTTGTTGTTCTTTTGTCAGATAATGCAAATTATCTGCGCGGTTCGGGGTAAGTTTTTAAGGCAAACCTGGTAATTCCGCGTCTCTGAC
>JAOADO010000048.1:0-412 GCA_026417275.1 Verrucomicrobiia bacterium | reverse complement strand
AAAACCGCCGCTATATAGCCGTAAGACGCCCGCTCGTCTGCTCTTATAGCTACGAGAGTGTTAGGATTTTGTTGAAAAGCCAGAACAAGTTCCTGCTCGATTTGTTGAACTGTCATTCTTCTGCCCCCGAGTCTGTATTCGCCTTGAGCGGATATTTCCACGGTTTTAAGGTCATTTTTGTTTGGGGCGCGCATTGTCTCCCCGCCTTTTGGGAGTTTAAGGTTTATGCTTTTCTCCAGCAGAGGCGTAGTAATTATGAAGATGATAAGAAGCACAAAAGCGAGGTCCAGTAGCGGCGTAATGTTAATTTCGCTTAGCGTAACAAGAGAATGCTTTTGCGAATATCTTCTCATATTTTATCAATCTTCAGATAAATATTCCGCTTCGATTTTGGAAGCAAGGTCTTGAGAGA
>JAOADO010000047.1 GCA_026417275.1 Verrucomicrobiia bacterium | reverse complement strand
AGGTGGTGGTATTGCATGGTTAACACAAACAAACACGACTGCCCTGGGCGATGTGGTACGTTCATTTTTCGCTGCGCATGGCATTCAAATGGATCCGCCTAAGGCATTCTTCTTTAACGATAGAAACGGTTTATTGATGGTCCGTGCAACTATGGAGGAACTTGACATTGTTCAACAGGCAATCGAAGTTTTAAACCAATCACCACAACAGATATCCATAGAAGCACGCTTTGCGGAAGTCACTCAGGAAGACACACGGTCGCTCGGTTTTGACTGGATGTTCGGACATTTACGTATTGGAGGCAAGATTGATGCCACAACGGGCACTGCGCCATCATTTGTACCCACCTCGCCGGATCAGGTCGTTGGACCCGGGAACGGTATATTCCCTGGGCCGGGACCTGCTGGAACAGCAATGGCAGGACCGGGGGTGGCATTACCAGCAGCAACAGATAATGTCCTCACGAGTGGACTTGGAAATAGCGGGCCAGCCCTTGCAACAATCACGGGTATTTTGACGGACCCGCAATTCCGTCTGGTGATTCGTGCTCTCGAAAATAGACAGGGCGTTGACCTGCTGGCGGCGCCGAAGATTACTACTTCGAGTGGACGTCAGGCTCAGATTAAAGTTGTTGATATTAAGTATGTTGTAACAGATCTTGAAATTGATCAGACCGGAACCGGTTTTGGTGGCGGCGGTGGTGGAGTTGTTGTTGGTGGTGGCGGCGCTGCTGTTGGTTCTTTGATCTACCCGATCACAATGCCGTATGAAATCGGTCCAACACTGGACGTTATACCGTCTGTGTCAGCCGATGGTTATACCATTCAAATGGTTCTTATTCCAACACTCAGGGAATTTCTTGGATATGATGACCCGGGACAATTCGTTGCGCAGGTTCAGTCAGTCAGCGGTGCTGGTGCAGCGACCCCGTTAGTTCAACCCACGCCGTTGCCAAAATTCAGACTGCGCCAGGTTGTAACGTCAGTAGTCGTGTGGGATGGACAGACTGTTGTGCTCGGTGGTCTGATTGCCGAGGATGTGACAAAGATTAAGAACAAGGTACCTGTCCTTGGAGATTTACCTTTGTTCGGTCGTCTGTTCAGATTTGAGTCGGCGGCAAGTAAGAAGAAGAACTTGTTAATCTTTGTAACGCCGACATTAATTGACCCTGCAGGTAATAGATTACATACGGATGAGGAGATGCCGTTTGCCCAGACATCCATTCCGCCACAGCAGCCGCTTACAACGGCTCCGGCGGTTAATATTCAGACTAAATAGGTTTGGTCAGTCCGGGAGCAAACGATAAGAAGGAGTTTAATTAAATGGTAATAAGCATGGAAGGGTGCAGGAATAACCTGATGGTGATAATTGACGGGCATGCGTATGCCCATCGAGCCTTCCACGCAATTTCTTCATTGAGTTCTCCTGATGGACTGCCGACGAATGCAATTTACGGTTTCATACGGGCGCTTGACAAAATAATAGAAAGATTTAAGCCAACCCATTTGCTTGTGGTGTGGGATGGTGGTCTGGACAACGAACGAAAAGCTTCACTCCCTGAATACAAAGAGAATAGACCACCAATGCCCGGAAGTCTTGAAACCCAGATTGGACTCATACTGGAGTATCTGGAAAAGGCTCATATACCGTATTTTTACAGGCAAGGAGTTGAAGCAGATGATTGGATAGCTACTGTTGCGGTTAAAGCAAGCACGTGCGGCATGAACGTCATTATTGCAAGTATGGATAAAGACTTCATGCAGCTTGTATCGGATAAAATCGGGTTATTTAATCCAGCTGATAAATCAGAGAAAATCTGGACTGAAAAGGACGTGATGGAAAAAACCGGTGTTGAACCGATGCGTATAGTGGATTTGTTGAGCCTGGTCGGGGACGACGTTGATAACATCCCCGGGGTTGATGGGATTGGACCTAAAACCGCTGCTGCGCTTTTGAATAAGTTTGACTCTATTGAAGGGATTTACAACAATATTAATAATGTTACCCCGGACAGATTACGTTCAAAACTTATTGAATCAAAAGATGTTGTAATGCGAAATCGAGACCTGATCAGATTATATACCGCTTTACCGTTTGAGTTTAACCTCGAAGACTACAGGTTAAAAGACAGGGATGAAGATGCTTTACGTGAGTTTTACAGGCGACTGGGCTTTAAATCATTGCTGAATGAAAACAGAAAAAACTCATTGCAGGGTTGTTTTGCATTCGATACGGAAAAAATCATTGTTTAAAACCGATGACTGTTTTTACCAGAAAGTTTAACTTTGCAAGCCTTGACCGGTCAGGGCAACAGATGGGTTTTATCGGTTCACAGATAAATAAAATGGGTTTTTATATGGAGAATCGAAAAGGATTCAAAAACAGGTTAATCATAGTGGTCTGTTTATGTTTGATTAATCTGAATCTTTATGCACAGAACAGTTACACAAACCAGGAATCTGAATACATAATAGTTGGTTCCTTAAAAGGCGACCAGGTTTTTGCTGATGCAGACGTAAGAACCAATGGAGGTTATCTTGTGTGGCAGGATAATGCTACTGATGGGATCGGAATGGGAATTTCAGCCTGCAAGTTAGATTCCAGTTTTTCTCGTCAATACGGCTTTTTCCGCGTAAATCAACAAGGCTCCGGGGAACAGAGAAACCCTGCTGTTGCACTTCTTTCTAATGGAGGTGCTGTTTTTGTCTGGGAGGGCACTCAGAGTGGAAACTCTGATATTTACGCTTCATTTTTATCCTCTTCTGGAACTTTTATAACCGGTGACATCAGGGTGAATATTTATACTAACAACGACCAGATATTGCCGGCTGTCTGTGCTTTGCCTGAAAACAGGGTTTTGGTTGCGTGGACGAGTTTTGGACAGGACGGCAGTATGAATGGTGTTTATGGCAGGATTTTCTCCGGAAATGGTACTCCCATTACCGGCGAATTTCAGATCAATCAGACAACTCTGTATAACCAGAGGACACCGTCTGTGGCTTGTCTTGCAAACGGCAATATAATTGCAATCTGGATTTCGGAATTGCAAAGGGGCGAACGAAACATAGATGTTTTTGGGCGTTTATTCAATTCAAATGGAGAAGTGCTTGGTGATGAATTTATGATTAACACCGGCACGAATATTTGCGGAAATCCGCGGGTTGCGGCAACTGCAGATGGTGGTTTTGTGGTCGTTTGGGCAGAAAGGTCGCCGATTATTAAATCAACTCAGGTTCAAACAAGTGTCAATGGATGGGATATTTTTGGACGTGCTTATACGCCTGGTATGAAAGCAATCAATCAGCCAATCAGGATTAACACTTTTGTTTATGGTGATCAGTTTGCTCCAAGAATTGCTGTATCCGGAAATGACTTGATGATAGTATGGACAAGTCTGGGTCAAGATGGCTCTGCAGAGGGTGTATTCGGTCGTTTTATAGATTACAATTGCTCGTTCATCAGTCCAGAATTTCGGGTTAACACAACAACGGCGCTTGCTCAGAAGTATCCGGTAGTGGCTTCGGACAGAGAAGGGGGTTTTTTGGTAGTCTGGTCGAGTTTTACCGGAATTGATAATGGCATGGATTTGTTTGCTCAGAGATATTCCATTATAAGTGCTCCATTGCCGGCACCGTCAGCTCCCGTGGTTTCGGCTTTAAGCCAGAGCAGGTTAAGTATAACATGGGCAGAGGTTTCCGGATTCAATATTGTTGGTTATGAAGTTTATATGGATGGAGCATCTGATGGGGTTCGGGTAACTTCGAATTATTACACTGCCACCGGTTTAGCTCCGGGCAGTGTTCACACTTTTGCAATTGCGTATATTCTTGCAGATGGTCGAAAATCTCCGCTTTCTCCTGCTGCATCAGGTAAGACGTGGGGTGAGGATTTGAATATGGATGGTTTACCTGATGATTGGCAGGCGGCACACTGGGGTTCAAATCCAGCTCTGTGGCAGCCAGGCAATGTGGATAGCGATGGCGATGGAGCAACGAACTTGCAGGAATTTTTGGCAGGGACAAATCCTGTTGACCCGAGAAGTGTGTTGAGGACGCGTATCTCTCGTTCGCCACAGGGCAGATTCCTGCACTGGAATACGCAACCGGGTTTGATTTATCAAGTTCAGACAAGTACGGATTTAAAACAATGGATAAACGTTGGTCAACCGCGGTTTGCCGCAGGTTACCAGGACTCTATTTTAATCGAGCAAACTAATATGAATTCGTTTTACCGAGTAATCAGAATTCGTTAGGAACGGAGATTTTATGCGGAAATTGATGAGAAAAATTGCAATTGCGATTCTGGTATTAATGGTGCCGCTGGCAGCGATAAGATTGTGCGGTTTTTCGTTGCTCGGGCCATTCGATACCTGGCAAGCAGCCAATATTGGATATCAATTACCCATGGATATTGGCGGTCCTATGAATCTTGCCGAAGAATATCGCTGGGATGTGCCAGTTGTGGTTTACGCTTTTGATGCTACATTTCTGAATTATTTTGGTCAAAGAGGTATAGAGGAAGTCGACAAGGCATTTGCAATATTGAATGCATTGCCACCGGTTTCACAGATGAGTTCAAATTTGACTGAATTTCCGCTGGAATCAAGAAGGATCAACTATGCTGCGCAATCGCTGGGTATAATTGATCTTAAATCCACGATTTTGGGATTTATTGTTGAGGCTATGGGTCTTGCTGATCCTATTCGTTATAGCTGGTGTTTGCGTGCCCGTGGAACATATACAGTTGGGGGACAAACCTACACAAACTACCTGGTAATCAAACGGAATTTTGATCCTGTCACATGGACAAACAGTGCATACGTCAATGGAGTTCTTTACACATATGAGATTCTTGAGCCACTGCAACCGGGCAATTACGCAGACGCAGTTGAACGTCCGGTAGATCCTCTCTGGTCGGTTTTTCGATATCCCGTTGCATATAATTCTGTAGGAGTAGGAGAATTTTTAACCGGATTGACAAGGGACGACGTCGGCGGACTTCGCTACATTTATCGCTTCAACAATTATAACGTAGAAACGATGCCAGCGGATGTCACAAACAGGGTGTTTGGTGGTGTTGGCGGTGGTTACACTATTTATTTCCCCACAAACTATACACAGCAGGCAGGGATAACAAACCTGTTTGGAAACCTGACAAATATGCCTGTTGCGACCGGGTTACGTCCCGGACTGGAGAAGATAACATTCCAGCGTGGTTATTATGATTCGCTACTGGGACAATTTTTTATTACAAACGTATATGATTACACCGACTATGTGATTACAAATAACACGCTTGTTTCCCAGCATGTGAGGAGGGTTGTTGTTACGCCGGATATCCTTTTTGTGGCTGCTGACCTTGGGGTTGTAGCAGCGGAAGTTATTGAACCTGTGCCGTGGGCGAGGAACGCAGGATTTGTCAACAATGCTCAACTGAATGGTCAAGCCGGAGCGGGGCCAGGTGTCATTCGTGGTCCTATAACTATCTCTTTGACAACGCTTTATCCAGCGTATTTGAACGATACAGGTTATTATTTTTTAACAGAAGACGCCGCGTCGAGGTCCATTGTCTGGGGCTCCTTTGATGGGAGCACTAACACGCCTGTAATTTATCCGAATTATATTTCTATACGGGAGATTGAACGACAGGTGTTGAACAGGTGATTTTGTTAAGGTGCGCACCAGCAAAATTTTGTCAGAATCAATAATATGAAGTTGAGAATTGCAATAACAATTTTGAGTTTGATCCTGTGTGTCAGGGGAGCAGGACAAACAACTCCAATTTATATTAATGAAAGGGACTTTACGGGTGCAGTGCCGCCGCAGATTGACGCAACCGCATTCGTGAACCAGGCACTTTTTTCTATCAGTGTTTCGCCGCTTCCATTCCAGACTCAGAACACCCTTTATTATACAAACAAAGGCAGCGGGGTAATGACCGGCTCAGTGGGTTTCAGATTTGATTACTTTAATCCGCAAACCGGGCTTTCATATGCTGCAAATACGTTCGTGAACAACGGAACAATCACTGGTGATCCATTTTTAATAATTTCTGCCACAAACATTGTGAATACAGGTTTTTTATTTGGAGGAGCCACCGGATTGCTACATCTGGATGGAGGAAATGTGGACCTGTCACGGAGTGGTTTAAGGACTGGGGAGTCAATTGGAACCGGCATTGTCATAATTGACGGGAATGGAAGAAATGTCGGACGTAACTATTACAATGCCCCAGGAGTAGTTGATTACTGGTGGGGGGTTGGCACAAATAACAGTTTAGGCACCAATGGACAGCGATTAACTCTTCCGAATTATACACTGGATATTCCTTACACGACGAGTCCATCTCACGAAGTCAGGTCAATTTTATATGGCAGATTAACCACAAATATTGTGTCATTACCATATTATTTTTACGGCGGCGTGGTTTCCTTGAACAACTATGGAAAATACACTGCTGCAGTATATACGAACACAGCACTTTCTGGTGACCGGTATATTAGCGTTGTGTTTTATCCAACGAATAATACCCAGACCAACTTCTCGTCATCGGTCTATTTTTACCCTAATATCGGTAATGGTTCGATGGTTATCTATGAAGTCGTAATGACAGACTTTGATATTGTATTGCAAACCAACATTACCAGTTATGTTTATTTGATTGACAGCTCGGCGGTGGCTACGAATTTCACCTTGTTTAGAAATTATAATACCAACACATTCCGTCCTAATGTTTTTGAACTAACAAGGACAACACCTTTTGAATTGACACTGGCTGTAGGGGGGAATTCTACCTTCACAAATTCTTTATTCTACAACTCGAATTTTGAGACAAACTCCGTCAACATTTTATATGCCGGGTATTCGGCCTTGATCAATGAAACGAATCCAGCTACGCCATTAATTATCGTGAATCAATACGGTATTTCCGTGGCAAATCCGGCTCTCTCAGATCCTACTAATTCAGTCGGCAGGATTGAAATCGATAGCGGAAATCTGAATTTGAACGGCGCGAGAATACGATCTGAAAAATTTGTTAGCATTAAAGCCACCAATCTTGTGAACAACGCCCTTACGCGTGTTGATGCGCCGGTAATCAATTATGATCTGGGTACGACGAATCGTGTTCTTGAACTCTCTAATATAGTATTCTCCACAGTGAATCGCCTGTCCGGTATGCTTTCAGCATATAGCGCGGTATGGACGAATCGAATTTTCACAACAAATGTTATCGGCACTAATATTGTGGTTCAGACAAACACAGCATACTTCCACGTGCTTGTGGTTGATAATGCTTTAACTGCCACGAGACCTGTTGTGGTTAATGAATTTGCTATTCGCGCAACAAATGCGGTTATCTATGATAACCTTACGATTGCGAAATCGATTTTATTTGAAGGTGAGGGGTTAAGGATTGCGCGAAGTGCGGTTGGTGTTGGTGGTTTAACGCTCCCGGATGGAGCTAACTGGTCGAGTACAAATTTCCCGAGGTTAAAAGACTTGACTAATTCTGGTTACATCAAAATCAGTGGCAGTGCATATTTTTACAGGGAAGTGTCAACAAACGGTACAGTAAAGGTTTACCCCTATAATTCTGTTTTAAATTATGGCTCATTAACAGGTGCAACTTTTATTGTGCGAGCAACGAACCTTGTAAATTCTGGAGCATGGGGTGCAGTAGAAGGTGTTGCAAGTTTCACGGCAAACAAGTTCTCTGTAGAAGGTGGTTATATATCTGCAAAATCCGACATTACATTTGAAGCCCGGGAATTGGTTCTGTCTAATGCCTCAATTATCGCTGGAAACAATGGTCGTGGTGCATTGATATTAAATGTGACAAACAGATTAGTGGATGGTGGTGCAGGAACAACCACGATCATCAAAGTAAACGACGGTTTCCAGATGCTTTCAACGCCAACAAACGGAAACCTGTTGTATACTACAATTGAATCCAGAGCCGAGAGGTTCGCGGAGGTTACTCACACATGGGCAGGGAAGGATTATGGAGTTTCTATGATAGGATTCAATAATAATGCGGCACTCGGCAAATTAGTTCTTGATGGACAGGATTTTACGAGATTTGTTTTCAGGGGTGCTGGAACAAATAGTGCCATGTATGTGGATTACATTGAGTTCAAGAATAATGCGACGAACTACTCAACGGCGCTTTACGTGGAACCAAATCTGACGATTTATTTTGCCAGTGCAAATCTGCCTGTGATGAAATTGAATAATGCACTTGGCGGCAGGTTGAAGTGGGTACCCACTTTTGCCGGTCCTAATAGCTCTACATATATAACACTTTCAGATGGAAGAACTGTGGTTTATAACACTGCATTGCTGTTGCAACCGGATGTTGATTCTGACAGGGACGGTATCCCGAATTTATTTGATCCAACCCCTGTTCCAACAAGTGAAGACATTGAATTCCGTGTGCGAATTTTGACACCCCCAGGCGGGGCATTGATCTCCTGGAACGCTCTGGCACAAAGCACCAACAGACTGGAGTTTACAACAAACTTGAACAACGGACGATGGCAGACTTTGACGAACTTTGTGAACACCGGCTCTGGAACAAAAGTTAATGTGGTTGATACCGCTACTAATGGAACAATGCGATTTTATCGGTTGCTCATGGATTTGACAGTACCATGAGTTTAACAAAATAGAACACTGCATAAAATTTGTGTCGGTTTGCAAAATACATGCCGGTTGCAAAAGCACGTGAAAAAGTGGATAGAGACAGTTTTAAAAAACGAATAACCTGAATACGGTTATGAACAAAATAATTAGCTGCTTGTTGAAAGGACGACTGCAGCAGGCGATGATGCTCGCTGTTTTCGTTTGTCTGGGCACCGGGGGAGTTACAAATGCGAAAGCCCAGGGGTTTTATTTTCTAACCAACACAATTTATGTGATGGAAGGTAGCAACTTTACGCTCACTGTCGTCCGGGATGTTGCAACAAACACGGTGGCAGTGCCATATACCCTCGTGGATGGTACAGCAACAACTTTTAATGATTTCTTTCCGATGTCTGGAATGCTCATTTTTACGAATGGACAGAAAACTTCATCAGTGGAGTTGCTGACATTTGATGATCCGACTCGCGAACCTGTTGAATACTTTTTTGTCCAGTTAGGAACCCCGATAGGCGGTTTTCTCCTGGAAACAAATGCGACAATTTACATCTGGGATAATGATTACCCGATCCAGTTCGAAGCATCCACTTCAACCGTTTATGAGGATGAACCGTATGTTCAAATAACAGTAATCAGGGATGAGACAAATGGACCTGCAGTTGTTTACTGGCAAACTGCGGTAATGCCAACGAATCAACTTTCGTGGAACCAGGTTGCCGCAACACCGGGGCAAGACTTCATGCCTGTGTTAAATGGAGTTCTTTATTTCACAAATGGTCAGAGAAGTACAAACCTCATAGTTAACATAATTGATGATTGTATAATTGAGCGTGTTACATTAGCGAATCCAGACAACACGAACCAGACTGCAACTGTGGATAGGGAATTGTTTCGTGTGGTTCTTACAAATGCAATTGGTGGAATCATTCAGGGAAGGATAACAAACACAGTTACGATTATTGATAATGATTCAACTAACGGTGTTGTCGGGTTTTACCTTAATGAAGAAAACATTGTCGCTCGTCCGGAGGGAGTTGGGCGCGTTCGTATTCCCGTGCGTCGTTTCTGCGATAATCAGGGACAATTGAGTGTTAAGTTCAGGATCACGAACGGACGTGATACATGTCCGGGGAGCACGAACGCAGTTTATGGTGGCCCGGACGGGAGTACCTATGCGGATAACGGCGATTATACATGTCCACAGGTTATTGGTTATTGGCCTAATAACAATCCTGGAGACATGCCGTATGGGATATTAACATGGGGTGACCGG
>JAOADO010000046.1 GCA_026417275.1 Verrucomicrobiia bacterium | reverse complement strand
ATTTAACGCAATTACAGGCTTGCCTTCTTCAATTCCAGCCAAACAACCAATCAGCGGGGCAAGAGCCATGCCGCGCGGTCCGCTGGAAACACAACAGTTAATACCAGGACCATATGCCTTTTTCCCCTCAAGAGGTGTAAAATAGCACCATTGGGAACCATCTGGCTTTTGAGCTGCGCTTAAATGATTGTAAATCGTCCGCTCAAGTTCGTTCGCGTACCTGGCTTCTCCAGTCAGGCGGAGCAACTGGAGATTAAGTTGAATCCATGTTACAGTCACACAGTTTTCTGCAACATGCGCCGACTCTCCGTTCGGTAAATCATAATCTCCTCTAAAATGTTCTCCCTGGCTGGCGCTTCCTGTGATATAGAGCCGCCTCGAAACGATATCTTCCCACGCCATTACAACCGCTTTAATGTATCGTTTTTCTCCAGTCACTCGTGCAAGTTCACATAATCCAACAAGATTGGAGAGCATCTCATACGCCTTGCCGTTAGCAGTTTTTGAAACATTTCCGTGCGAAAGAAGACTCTTCAATATTGCTGGTCCATTCGGAGAATCCCAGCAATCAACGATGTAAAGCGCAAATTTTAAATACCGTTCATCCCCTGTAAAATCGTAAAGCAAAACCATCGGTTCAAGAACGCTTGTTGCTGCCATGCCAACGTGAGTTCCAGCAGTAATAATATTTTTTTTGTCTGGACCAAAAGTATTCAACAACAAATCCGCGGCTTTTCTGCATGCCTGCAAGGCTTCTGCATTGCCCGTATATTGATAATATGTGAGCAATCCAATAAGAGCGTATTTATGAACCCAGACATCCCAATCAGCTTCCGGATAAAGACCAAATCGTTTTTCTGGAACATAAGTTCCAAGATAGCCATCCGATTCCTGAGTTTTTATTAATTCGGTGGCAACACGGTCGAGTTTTCTCTTCAATTCTGTGTCCATAGAATACGCCCATGCCAATGTAGCCGCATGAAGCCACTTGCCCACATGTTCGCCAATCCACGGATGAGTCCCCGGTTTTTTTCTAAATCCCGCAAGGAGAGGCTCTTCATCCACTTTTAATAACCTATTTTTCCAGTTCGCATCAATTCTATACCCCAGGTATCCTCCAATCTTTGCATTTTCCGGAGTTAATAATTCAAGGTTATCGGGAATCTTAAACTGAACTTTGAAAGGGACAATGTTCGTGCCGCTGGAGGAAAAACATATATAAAAAACAACTGTGAAAGAGAATGCTGATTTTAGTAGTGATTTCATAGCGTTTTAATTATATGATGGATGGCAAAATAATCAAAATGTAAATGACTCTTTTATTAATAGTTTTACGAATAAAAAATATTAGTTAAACTTATTTCTCTAACCAAGAACAATCATTAGTTAAACTTATTATATTATTAATTTTTAAAATATATACCACCCAGAATATTCTCTTAATACATCGTCAATATGTACCTGTTTTTTCTATTATGAAATAATTCTTTATCAATTATACATTTATTCTATTACTTATTAATTTTTGTAACAATTTTTGTAATAAAAATGGCAAAATATGTGTATCAATATATAAATAAATGTTTGACCTTGCTTGTAAAACAAAATAAGATTTACTTGTCTAAAATAAAAGAACGGATGTTTTTCCGTGGTAAAGCGAGCGAATAAAAAAGATTGAAATAACCATGAAAACAACACTCAAGAGCACAAATCGTCAAGCCAGAGGCGGGGTTTCAAAACTCGCCGCAGGTATTGCGGTAACATTTGCCGCGTTTGCCCTGCAAGCCGGTGTAATTGCAACTAATCCGCCCGGTTTTAAAATTATAAAACCAAACCAGGGCGGTTTGAGCCCGAAAGTAGAAATCGGCTCAATAAAACGCCAGAGTACAAATGTGGTTCTGGAAATTGGCGGTTTGCGCGGTCCTTACAGTGTTGAACGAAAAACAGATTTAAAGAGCGGTACCTGGGTTGATACGGGTGTTTCGCTTGATGGCACTACATTAACTGTGCCAATTGTTGGCGATATTGGTTTTCTGCGAGTTCGCGGACAATCGTACAGTTATGTTGGCTCAACTGTTTGCGCGATGTGCCACTCGACATATCATCAACAGTGGACCAACACTGCGCATTATAAAGCTTATCAGTCCCTTAAAAACATAGGAATGCACAACAACGCGGCGTGTTTGCCATGTCATACAGTTGGTTATGGCTCCGGCGGTTTTGTAAATGAAACAAGCACACCGAATCTTGCTGGTGTTCAATGCGAAAACTGCCATGGTCCAGGCGGGCAACACCTAACAAATCCCTTTGGAATAAAACCAATCATCACCAAATCTGCCATGATGTGCGGCGGTTGCCACACAGATTCACACCACCCCACATATGATGAATGGTCAGAAAGCGGTCACTCTGCTGTAACTCCAACCGTTGCCTCCTATTTCAAACAATATGGCGAATCAAGAATGTGGCAATGCGGTCACTGTCATTCTGGCTCGGTGAGAGATGCTATTTTAAGCCAACTCACTGTGACAAACGGCACTGTGGCAATGCCAAGCGCCGATGACGCCGCAAATACACCGGTTACATGCGTCACATGCCATGAATCCCATCAGGTAACTGCATTCGACGCACAACTCCGTCATCCGCTCTATTCCACAAATCATTACAATTTTACAAATCCAACGAACATGGCGACATTCGTCAGCCAGTATAATCCAAATATAAACCTTTGCGGTCAGTGCCATAACGCACGCGGCGCTGTGTGGACCGATAGTAGCAGGCCGCCTCATCATTCGGTGCAATATAACATGCTTGTTGGTACAGCGGGTTATCCAAATATTGGCGACAATTCACAAACAATTGCAACCCACGGTCTATATATTGAAAAACAGTGCGCTCACTGCCACGTTCATTCTGTTGAAGTCGCCAATCCAACCGATGCCAATCCAAACTACACAGGACACAAATTTGAAGTTCGCTTCGAATCTTGCGAAGAATGCCATGGTAGCGCGGAAGTTGGTGAACTTCTCACCGAAGGCACTCAGACCGTGATTTCCAACAAGATTCAGGAAGTGGTCGCGCTTTTGAGAAACTGGGGCGTTAGCAACGCGCCATCTGCTCTGAGGAATAAATCTGGTCCACTTGCCTGGGAATATTCAACGATTGGTCAATTGTCCACGAACATCGCGGCAACAATTACTAATAAAGCACCAACAAGCGCCGAACAATCGCAAATTCCAGCGGCAATTAGACAGGCTCGCTTCAATCTGTATCTTGTTGAACATGATGGTTCAAAAGGTGTTCACAACGCAAAATACGCTCGCTATCTGCTCAATGTAGCAAAGACAAACGTGCTTGCAGAACTTGCCAAGCCACCTCTGCCCTAATAGCAAAAAACCATAGAGGGTTGCATGGTTATTTGGAAAACTTAACTGTTAGTTAACAACCGGGAGCAATAAGGGCTGTGTTTTACACAGCCCTTTTTATTTTTTCAATTGAAGATAATTTAGAAAATTTTCGATAGCCGCCTTTATTTTTTCACTGGAACTGCAAAGAGGTCGTAGTCTGAAAAACCAACAATTTTAACATCCGCAAACTCCCCTACCTTTACTGAACCAGAAACATAAACCCTGCCATCAATATCTGGCGCATCAGCCTCACTTCGAGCAATATATATTTGTTTTTTGCTCCTTAAAAATTCTGGAACAGATTGTTTCTCCCTGTTGAACCCGTGTTCAAAAGAAAATTCCGGCAAGTCCTGGAGTGATTCGGTTTCTACAAGCCTCTCCACAAGAACCCGAACAATTGCTCCCATACGAGACTCACAATGGGCGCGTGAAATCAGTCTCTGCTCCGACATTATCAAATCGCGCCGTTTTTTCTTTATCAAATCCGGCACCTGATTTGACATTAACGCCGCCCTTGTACCCTCCTCTCGTGAGTATGCAAATACACCAAGCCTTTCAAATTTAAAATCTCTCACAAACTCAAGCAAACTCTGGAAATATTCCTCTGTCTCTCCCGGAAAACCGACAATAAATGTTGTACGAATCGTAATACCGGGTATTTTCTTCCTTAACGCATTCAACAAATCAACGATATATTGTCGGCTCGTTTCCCGATGCATCCTGTGGAGCATGTTATCGTGAATGTGTTGAAGCGGAATGTCCACATATCTTGCAACTTTTTCGCATTCGGCAAAAGTGTCTAATAATTCCGGCGTCCAGTGTGCCGGATGTGTGTATAAAAGTCGTATCCAAAAATCGCCCTTAAGTTTGTTTAACTCCTTTAAAAGAATTGATAAATCTGGTATTCTATTGCTATTCTGCTCTTCTGAAAAACGATGGTTTAACTCGCTCTTTCCGAACGTCTCTGGTTTAACACCAAATAGTCTGCGTCGTTCAACAGGAGTCAAAAAATCGCGTCCATAATATGTCGAATCCTGAGAAATCAGGTTAATTTCTTTAACTCCGCTTTTTATCAACGATTCCGTTTCTTTCAAAATATCTTCCACCACACGACTCCTGTATGGACCACGAATTTTTGGTATAATGCAAAAACTGCAAGGGTGGTTGCATCCCTCGGCAATTTTTAAATACGCAAAATGGGGTGGCGTGAGTCGGTATCGCGGAGTCTTATAATCTGGAACATAAACCGCTTTGGAACTGATTGATATAATCTGGGGCAGTTCTGCTGTTCTTTTAATGCTACGGGCAGTGGAATTTTTTCTATCCACTGTTCCAACATCAGCGCGGCTGTTGGTTGAACACAAATCCGAACTCTGAAAAACAGACCTCTTTCGGTCAAGTGCTTGTCGTATTACTTCAACCACATGTTCGACCTCGTTTAAACCTATGAACGCGTCCACCTCCGGCAATAAACTCGGTAATTCCTTCTTGTAGAGCTGCGGCAAACATCCGCTTACAATCAAACATTGACCTGGCTTTGCTCTTTTAATCGAGTTCGAGGTTTCCAAAATCGTGTCAACGCTCTCCTCCTTTGCTGAATCTATGAAGGAACAGGTGTTGATAATTAAAACATCCGCCTCTTCTGAATTACTGGTTATCGCCATACCACTCTGTGCGATTTTCCCCAGCATGATTTCGCTGTCCACAAGGTTTTTCGCACACCCGAGCGAAATCATTCCAACCTTAATATTTCCGCTTACCAGCGAACAAACGGCAGTTTCTTCGCGTCCTTTTTCTTTCGAACGCGAAGTCTTATCAAACGATTGCTCTGTTTTTTTCTTTTTATCGCTCACAACGGATTTAATTTAGAACAGGATATTCAATTTTACAAATTGAGGGTGAATTTTTCTGACAATGTTGTGTGAATAGATTGGAAATTTCATTAAAAAATTGGCTGTCCGACCTGGATTCGAACCAGGACTAAAGGCTCCAAAGGCCCGTGTGCTACCATTACACCATCGGACAAGCCGTCATGAAAATTATATTAATTTACAGTTTTTTCAATATAAAAATTAACTTGAAATCAAAAATTCTCAAGAGAGCACCTTTATTCTTTTTTCATGTCAACGATTCACATTTAATGCCGCAGTCTTTTACGCCATGATAGTCTTGAACAAATTAAAAATTATTCAGACAATTTTACAATTCTGAAATTATCGAATCTTATCCACCTATCTTCCTCAAAAGAGCCGTGATAACATTGGATACTAACATCATCATTGTCAGGCGCCGGTAATTTCCCGGTGGCAGAAGTGATAAACTCGCCTTCACCATTCGGTCTGAATTGGGCAATATAATTTTCTCGCTCAACAACCAGTCTGAATTGAACTGTGTCATTTGTAATTGGTTTTCTGCCAGGAATAATCATCAGTTTTCCATCCACGAGTTCCTTCACGAGTTTAAACATCGGTTTGCCGCCGCAATACCATGTAATTCCAGCCTGTTCGAATTGATTCTTGGGCGGATGAAGGTTTGTGATTGTAACTTCGACAGCGTATTTCCCTTGTGTTCTGTCCGGTGCTGAACGAACCAGCGCGTTTCTCACCGACTGTGAATCTCCGGGTCTCACGCAAATCTCAAGTGCCCCATCTTTAATCCTCCAGTCTTCGGATTCCTCTCTTATCCACCGCCATCCATCCTTCAATTTGCCATCAAACGTCTCTTCAAACACCACTTCTTCCGCGATTTCGGCAGAATTAATTCCAAGAACCGCGAGTAATAAGATTAAAACAGACATTTTCGCCACTTTCATGCCATTTTTTCTATCAAAACCACAGTATCGTTTCAATTGTTTCAATAAAAATCACGGTGTTGAAATCACTCTGTAAAACCGCGAACTATTCGATGAAATCGGTAAATAGATTTCCATGAATGAATTGGTGGCAAAGGTATTTTCTACGGCAGGAATCCATGAGTGTTGACTAAATTTGTCTTTATACTCGAGACAATACTGGCGGAGCGGAATTGTATTCCATTTAAATCCAACGTAGTTAGTCTCAGTTAATAGGTACTGAACCTTTAGTTCATCCAGCAAGACGATAGAAAACGAGTTAGTTGCAGACAAAGACGGCTCTCCATCGTCGGAAACAACAATTGTAAATTTATTAGTCGTAAACTTAAATTCATTGCCTGGATTCCATTGGAAGACGCCACTATTTCGTTCAAGCGAGGCTCCAGTTGCCGCCCCATCCACAAGGTCAAAAAACAACTTATTTTTCGGCAAATCAGGGTCTGTCGTCGGAACAATAAATTTAAACGCGCATCCAATGTGGGTTGTTTGGTTAAGATTTGCTGAGAACACCGGCGGCTGGTTTACTTCGTTTACTGTAATAGTAATTCTCCGTGCGTCGGACATTTGTGGCTCTCCAGAGTCGCTCGTGTAAATGAAAAACGAATAAATCCCCGGTCCATGCACTTCAGATGTAATCCAAGTAAAAAGACCGTTTGTCGGATTTATTGCGGCGCCAGCCGGGGCGTCGTTGCCAAGGCTGAACGTGAATGTTTGCGGAGGCAGGTCAACGTCCACTGCGTTAACAGTGAACGAAACTATTTCGCCTTCATTTACAACCTGATTTGGTGGAATAACAATAACTGGTGGACTATTTGTTTTTTCAACTGAAACTGTGAAGGATTGGGTAGCTGAAAGCGGAGGAGTGCCGCTGTCGGTTACTCGAACAATGATTGGATAACTGGCGCCTCCTTGAACTTCTGATGGAGTCCATGTGAAAATACCGCTAACAGGGTCAATATATGCGCCCTGCGGCGCGCCATCCTCGAGACTGAAATAAAGGTTTTGTTTCTCTCGATTTGGGTCTGTGACCTCGACTTGAAAAACAAGCGTTTGTCCCTCCATAACTACCTTGTTTCCAATTGTTCTAATGATAGGCGCCAGATTAGGTTCCACAATAATGTTTGCCGTTCCTGGAGTTGGATTTGTGAAAGCATTCATTTGCACTGAACCGTCAGGAAATCTTCCCTGAGTGACATCCGCCGATTGTTTTTCAAAGGTAACAGCGTCAACCAACGAGCCATCCGGGGCGTACAATCCTATCGCTTCGCCGTCGGCAGATAACCTGAAATTCACATGCAGGTCTGCCCTGCTTGATGAATTCTGATTTGCCTCGCCATCTGCCCAAACAAGCAAATAGCCCTTCGAAGGAACAGTGTATCCCGCAGGGACCCTGTATTGAGTGATTTGATTCAGATTATCCGTCAGGTAATAACCTTCGAGACTAACAGGCACATCCGTAGGATTATAGATTTCGAACCAGTCTTCATAGTCGCCGTCAGCGGGGTCGGCAATCGTTCCTGTATTGTCCGCCATCCACTCATTTATAAATACAGTAATGGATGGGGCAGACGGATTGTTTTGTTCTCCAGGAGTTGGAATATAGAAGAGCCGTCTATCTGCCGCTGTCCCTTCTGGATATGAACCATATGACCTATTTGGTCCTGCCATCTTCCATGAAAGATAGTCAATCAGGTTTGTTGAGCCAGCGTAAATAGCGCTCATTAGAACAATACCAACATCCGAATTTATACGAAAATTGGCATGCAATTCATTTTGTGTCGACTGTCCTTGTTGCCCATCAAGGAACACGACAATACGCGCCTTTGCCGGGATGGCGTAATTTGAAGGAAATTGCCATTTCACGAGATTTGTTAAAGTATCGCTCAAAAAGAAATTATTAAGAGGAACAGTGTTCGTGGATGAATTATAAATCTCAACCCAGGGGTCGAATTCAGATACTCTATCGGCGATTGTATTGAAGTTATAGGGCTGAACTTCATTCAACCAAACCGGCGGCATTGTTGGTAAAGTCATCGCCACAGAGTTTTTGCTACCGGGCGTAGCAAGTGCGATATTCCCTTTCAATGTTTCCAGAGACATTCCAAATACAATGTCGCTACTCCCCGTGGAATTTTGGTGAACCTCCACAGCAATGACATTTGTCCCGTTCACAAGATAAGTTGCCGGGATATCAAATGGTCCTTCTAATGTAGCGTCGCCGACCGTGCCAGAGGCAAGTGTCGAGTAAGTCAAAGATGTCGCAGGCATTCTGATTGAATAAACTGGATTGCCGTTAAGGTAAATCACCGCGCCGTCGTCAATTATTGCGTATATTCGCAAACTTACTCCGTTTGGGTTTCCATTGAACACAAATTTCTTTCGGAAGTAGTATGTTATTCTTCCAAGCGTGAGGGGCGTATTTTTAGGTGCAGGCAACGACGCAGTTTCTACATACAAAAGCGCCGCTCCGGATTGCCAGGATGAATCATCGTAATTGATGTTTTGCCATTCTGAACCGGTCAAATCCGCAGTCTGGTTGTATTTCCACATATCAGTTATTGAAATCAAAGTTTGCGGAATAAAATTGGTATCTATAAACGCTGATGTCCAGTTGATTATCCTGCTGGTGTCCTGTTTGGCGTCTATTAATTGCAACGACGAGCCGTACCCGTTTGCGCTTTCTGACCAGGGTGCTTCAGAGCTGTAAGTAACTGCAGAAATTACTACATCATCTGTTGGTGTTCTTCCCGGCTTCACTAATTTTATCGTTTCACCTTCGTTTTTAAGAGTCCCGGAAAATTCGCCGGCAATTGGAGTTGTTGTACCATACGCCGCGGCAAATTGAACTGCGTCTTTAACTACAACCAAATAACTATTCGGTTCGATAATTGTTCCCGGGGCAAATTGAAAATCCACGCCTTCAAGTCGCCAGCCTGATAAGTCAAACGCATTGTTCGTGGACGCATTATAAATTTCTATGTAAGAGGCGCCCTGGACTGGCGGATTATACATGATTTCATTAATAACCACATTGCCGAGCGGAGATTCATCAACACCGTTGAACTGTATTTTGATTAATGCGCTCGCATTTGAAACCAATTTCCCTTCATAATCAATTCCTTGTATGTTTAGTTGGTTTTCTCCTGGCTTTAATTGAACACGGATTGCCCAATTGCTCACTGTTGTCCAGATCACTTCGCCCGGCGTCCCGTTTACAGTAATTGTTCGGACCTCAAATGGCGCCGTGCCTGTTAGAACAACGAGGTTTCTATTTGTTGAAAAATCCGTACCATTATTCGAAGTTATCGTAAATGAATATGAGTTGCTCGCCGCAAGTCCGAGGATGTAACTCCGCCTGGTTGCAATGTAACTCTTAATACTATCAGGGGAAGTTGGACTGATTCCATCCGCGCGAAACGCGTTGTACCGCGCATCCAGAACCTTATTCGCATCTTCCGCTCTTAACGGACCGTTTGCTGCCTGAAGTAACGCCTGCCAGTAAATGCGAGCAAATGGCGGATGAGAACTTTTTGGTCCAACATTTGCTCCGCCAATGCCAAACAAATCCGTGGTAGGTCCTTGCGCAAAAAACGCAAAGTCAATATCCCAAATAAGCAAGTTCCACAGCCCTCTATCGGGTTTGTAAGCATACATGTTCTGACC
>JAOADO010000045.1 GCA_026417275.1 Verrucomicrobiia bacterium | reverse complement strand
AATAGAAGTATCCCCATTGGATACCTTTAACAACAACAAGTCCCGGAAATAAGCCAGAATATCCGAAACCAGACGAGTCATCTCTTTTCCAGACTCCGCAAGTTCATTTAAAATCCGCAGGGCTCTCTCAGTATTTCCATCAATGATTGACTGCGCAAGCTCAGCGATTTTTTCCCCGGACGTTATGCCAAACATTGAAACAACATCGGATTCTTTAATCTGATTCCCGCAAAAACTTATCAACTGGTCCAACATCCCCTCGGCATCGCGCATGCAACCCTCACTACTGCGCGCAATTGTGTAAATCGCACCCTTCTCAATCTCCACCTTCTCGTTTTTCGCAATCTTTTCAAGATGATTGACAATAAGTTTTACCGGTATTCGTCGCAAATCAAATCGCTGACACCTCGAAAGCACAGTCGGTGGAATCTTTTCGGGGTCTGTTGTCGCAAACATGAAAATAACATGAGCAGGTGGTTCCTCCAGCGTTTTTAACAAAGCGTTAAAAGCACCCTGGCTGAGCATATGAACTTCGTCAATGATATATATCTTATATCTGCTCACAGCTGGCGCGTAACGGATAGCCTCCCTCAATTGCCTGACCTGCTCAACGCCATTGTTGCTTGCGCCGTCTATTTCAATCACATCAAGCGAAGTCCCATCCGCTATCTCCTTGCAACGCGGGTCATTATCATCAAAATCAACCCTCGGTCCATTTACACAATTCAGACATTTTGAAAAAATCCTCGCAATAGTCGTTTTACCGGTACCGCGCGGACCGCAAAATAAATACGCATGAGCAATTCTGCCCATGGCAATCGCATTTGCCAGGGTCTGCGTAACATGCTCCTGTCCAACAACATCGCTGAAACGTTGTGGACGATATTTTCTGGCTATGACAAGATAACTCATTACAAATTTGCCCGCGGCACGTTTTGTCTAATTTGAAATTTAAAGCCGGGGTTGCCGCGGCTTATGCAGAGCATACTACCGTTGCTGCCTTCCGGCCCTGGCGGGGTTTGTAAGTCCACATTCCACGGGCCCCGGCAAATCCTTTTTGCAGATAACGCGCTACCGCACGTCCGAATCCGCATTATTTAAATGCCTTATGAAGCCCAAATATAACCTAACCTCCCTAAAAATAAATGATAATTTTCGCTATATCAAATTTTATTTTGAAAATCCGAATAAGATTAAACTTGTATAAACTCCCGTGGAACTGACCCATTCGTCAAATAAACCTGTTCTTAACAAATCCTTGATTAAGACGGTTTCATAAACTCTGCAAGCCATCTCCTCATCCTTTCTCGGTTTTTCGCATCGTAAAACTCCACAGGATTAAAATCATCCGTTAAAACTCTCCCGTGCTCTGGATTTGCCTCCACCACTGTGTCAAGAACCATTTCCACTGCATATTGCAAAGACGGGTGAACATCCGATAAATCAGGTTTAGTTACAAATTTCATATCTTCTTTATCCGAAACAGCGAAAAAAATATTTCCAGTATGCGCTGTGTGAATCCTTACACTTTTGAAAACACTTTTTAAAGTCTCCTGCAAAGATGCCGTAAAAAAATCCCTTCCTTTTTCAAGGTCCCCAAAAGAATTAATAACAAGCGTTCCCGATGGTTTGAGCAACCGCTTCATGGATAAAAAAGCCTCCTTTGTCATCATATGCGAAGGCGATGAATCCCCCAGAAACGCATCCAGAATTATTGCGTCATATTGTTTCTTGCTCTGATTTAAAAAATATCTCCCGTCACAAATCGTTATATTCATCCTCTCAGGCTCAAGGTCAAAATGCTTTTTCGCCATCGGCACAACAAACGGATTTATCTCCACCACATCAACCCGCGCGCCTTTCTTCGCAAATTCCATCGGCACTATCCCCACACCAAGCCCAATGCACAACACATCCTCAATCTTTCCAGTATAACCCTCCGCAAGATATTCAAGCGCATACGTAAAAAGAGCCAAACTCTTTTTCCTGGAGGGGTCATATATATTTTGCGTAAGAAAATCATTCAAATAATACCTCTTAAAACTGTTCGACGACTGAAGAACCTGCATCAAACCAAAATTAGAATTTCTCCGTTCAAGCTCTTCCAACCCATCATATTCAAGACTGGATTCAGCGCGAATCCCGCCATACCCTATCATCAACCCGCCAAATATCACAAGCGCCGCGCTTGTAAGAATACCTCCCTTTGGATGAAACCTAACAAAATACACGGCAACAACCAGCATAAGCATTACAGCAGTAAAAAACATAATCATCGAATTTGGCAAGTAAGGAATCAATATATATCCAATTAACAACGTACCTGCCACACTCCCAATTGTGCTCAACGCAGAAAGTCTTCCAACCTGTCCTCCAACAACCTGAACGGAACTCGTCAATATCCTCACAATAAAAGGATACACCATTGCAAGCAACATTAACGGAACAAAAAACAAAAACATCGAAGCCAACAAAGAACCAGCGGCAAGTTTAAAACTCAAAAAACGATAAGCCACAGAACGACACAGCGGTATTGTAAGACACAAATACACCGCCGCAAACAATATCAAAAAATAAAGAACAGACGCCTGCGGTTTCCTATCAGCCAGTTTTCCACCAAAATAATAACCAACAGCTAAAGAAACAAGCGTTACGCCGATTTGCGCCGTCCATACAAAATGCGACGTGCCAAAAAACGGAGCCAGCATCTTTGCCCCAAGAATTTCCACAATCAAAATCGCCGCCCCGCAAATTGTCGCTGTCAAATACAAATAAAACTTTAACCCGGGGCTTACCGCCGCCTGAATTGTTGATGGTTTGCTGTGCACGCGTAATTTTTAAATCATTATTCCAAAGTTTGGCAATTATAAAATTGTTTCGTGGACATTATAAGACTTTCATCCATCTTCTTATTTACAAATTCCTTCTATTCCTTAACTTCAATCTTCCCCGCAATCTTCAACACAACCACAGTGGCATTCGTGTCTATCGGATTTTTAGGAACCGCAACAACAAGATTTTCATTCTCCCGCGATGTCTTCAGCAATTCCTTTGTTCCAAGAAGCGTTGCTGAAACCCTCGTATTGAGCAACCCTGGCACAACCAGTCTCCCATCTTTTGGATAATCAAAAATATGCAAATAAAGCGTGGTCTCATTTCTTCCGCTTTTCTTTGTGCAACGCCCCCAGGACAGGTTTTTAAATGGACTTGCCGTGGTTCCGTAAATAGACTCACCATTAACCTTCATCCATGCGCCAATATCCCGCATCGCACGGACACTTTCTTCTGGCACCGAACCATCCCCCTTTGGACCAATATTGAGAAGATAATTACCACCCTTGCTCGCAATATCAATCAAATTTCTAATAAGCGTCTGACTCGATTTCCACGCATGGTCATGCTCGCTGTATCCCCACGTTGTGTTCATTGTCATACAAGTCTCCCAGTCCAGACCAGGCATGCCGGTTGCGGGTATATGTTGCTCAGGCGTGATAAAATCCCCATACCGCGTATCAAGTTTTAAAATATACCCATCTGTTCCCATACTTGCCCAACCAGCTTCAGCTGTCCTGTACAACCTATTGTTCATAATTATATGCGGTTGCAAAGAACGCGTCATTCTCATAAGCTCGGTTGCGCGCCACGCCTCATCTCCCTGAAAATCCTGCGAACTATAATCCCACCACATTACATCAATTTTTCCATATTGCGTTAAAAGCTCGCGCACCTGTTCATGAAGATATTTAATATAAATCTCATGATTACGTGAACCATTTGGATACGGCTTCTCCTTCAACGGATGTGGAAGTTGTTTAGAACGCGCATACTCATACTGGTCATGATGCCAGTCTATCACAGAATGATAAAAACCAACCCTCAACCCCTCTTTTCGAAGAGCCTCAACAATTTCTTTCACAAGGTCTCGCCCAAGAACCGTGCCAGCGTCAAACTCGCTAACCCTGGAATCATGCAAAGCAAAACCATCATGGTGTTTGGTCGTAAAAACTACATACTTGCACCCCGCCTCTTTAGCAAGACGAGCCCACTCCCGAGCAAAATTTGGCTTTGGTTTGAACAACGGAATCGCATTCTTTGCATAAATATCTGTATCGGCTTTTACCCGCTGCTGAATCCATTCCATTCCACCGCGCGTCCCGACTGGCTTCCCTTCCCACGTTCCCGCAAGCCCCGAATAAAGCCCCCAATGAACAAACATCCCGAATCTCGCTTCCCTCCACCATCCCATCCGCGCCTCCCGTTCCTGCAGAGTCTCATCAGAATAAAGAAAATCAACCTCTAAAAACAAAAAACCAACGATTATAAAAATCAAAATGCGTGTGTTCATAATTGGATTATAAGACATTACCGCTTCGATTCCAAAAAAAACATTTTACTTGAAGTAAAAAAAACTGGTGCTAAACTATCCTCTATCTAAAAAATAAAATGGTTGTGCTTAACTGAAAAGTTAAGGATAAAGTTTTTCGTTTTTTGAATACGGCGGCTTTTACTGCCCCAAAATATAGCTTTAAGGATTCGTTTTAAATAATCTTGCTTGGGCTAAGAATGTGAAAATCTTTAGCGGAAATTCGAACAAGCCTCTTGCCGAGGCAATCTGTAAATCAATAAATGTATCGCTCGGTAAATGCGTTGTAAGCGCGTTTCCCGACGGCGAGACATTTGTTAAAATTGAAGAAAACGTGCGCGGAGAAGATGTCTTCGTTTTGCAATCCACAAGCCCACCGACAAACCACAACTACATGGAATTGTTTATTATGATAGATGCCTTGCGGCGGGCAAGCGCTTCGCGCATTACGGCTGTTATCCCGTTTTATGGTTACGCGCGACAGGACAGAAAAGACCAGCCACGTGTTCCAATAACTGCTAAACTGATGGCAAACCTGTTGGTTGCGGCTGGCGCAAACCGTGTTTTAACCATGGACCTGCACGCCCAGCAAATCATGGGCTTTTTCGACATCCCGGTAGATCATCTGTATGCCGCCCCAGTAATGTACGAATATCTGCTCGCCAAAAAGATACCGGACCTTGCGGTGGTGAGCCCCGATGTTGGCGGCGTTAAAATGGCTAATGCCTATGCTCAAGTACTCGGAGGTGAACTGGCAATTGTTGTTAAAAAAAGAGTAAGCCCCACCGAAGTAGAACCTATATCTGTTGTCGGCAACATCTCAGGCAAAAATGTGTTAATCGTTGACGACCTTACAGAAACAGCCGGCACCCTCGTTAAAGCCGCGGAATTCCTCCGCCAAAGCGGCGCAAAAACTATCTATGCATGCGTCTCCCATGCCATCTTGAACGAAACCGCAATTAAAAGATTAAAAAATTCTTGTATTGACGAACTCATTACAACTGATACTGTATATCGTCCGCCCATTGAAGGCGTTAAAATTACAACGCTTTCAGTTGCGAATTTATTGGCTGAAGCGATACGGCGGATTGAATGCAATATGTCCGTATCATCGCTTTTTGTTTACAATGGTGTAAGAATAGGTTGAAAAATTTTTATTGTGTGCAATATTAAAAGTCTGTATCAATTTATAATCTGTTTGCTAACTTTGAACGGATCAATGGAAAAAAAATGAAATCGGTAGAGTTAAAAGCTTATCCACGAACACTGGTGAAACGCAACGGTGTAAAGAAAATCTACACCCAGGGTCGCGTCCCGGCTATCATTTACGGACGTCACATCAAACCACAAAACCTTGAAGTCAACAGCAAGGAAATTGAAGACCTCGTTCACCATTCGGCTTCAGAAAACATTCTGGTAGACCTTCATATCGAAGGCGACCAAAATCCAAAACGGCTTGTTCTTGTTAAAGAAGTTCAGCACCATCCACTAACGCGCAAAATTCTTCATGTAGATTTTAACGAAGTCTCTGAAACCGAAAAGGTTACAGTCGTTGTTCCGATTGAAACCGTCGGCGAAGCCGTCGGCGTAAAAACAGGCGGTGGCATCCTTGAACACGTTTTACACCGTGTCAAAGTTCGTTGTTTGCCAAAAGATATTCCAGAATTTATCACAATTGACGTTTCAAACTTGGAAGTTGGCAAAGCAATACATATTGGCGACATACAACCGCCGCAAGGCGTTGAAATACTCGGCGAAAAATCCGTAGTTGTTGTGGCTGTCGCGGCTCCAATAACTGAAGAACAAGAAAAAGCCGCCCTTGAAGCCGCCACCGCTCCTGTCGCCGCAGACCAGGTCGAAATGATCAAGGAGAAGAAAGAAGAAGCCGGTGCTGAAGAAAAAGCCGCTCCGGCAAAAGAAAAAGCCGCGGAAAAACCGGCTGAAAAAGCCGCGGAAAAGAAGAAATAACAATAATACCCCGGAAGTCATTAAAGACTTCCAGGTAAGATATTTAAAAAAGCGCTGGTTGACCGATTTTAAAATTGTGAAAGACCTTTGCGTGATAAAAAAACGCAAAGGCTTTCCCGTAAATGGAAACTATATACCTCATTGCGGGGTTGGGGAATCCGGGCGAAGAATACGCCAGCACAAGGCACAACGCCGGGTTTATGGTGCTGGAACGGCTCGGAAATTTATGGCAGGCGCAGTGGACATTAGAAAAACAGTTCTGCTCCAGAATTGCGCTTGTAAAACCGCAGGGCAAACGAGTTATACTCTGTTGCCCACAAACTTATATGAATTTAAGTGGAAAAGCGGTTGTCCCTATTGTAAATTATTACCGCATTGACCTAAAAAATCTGCTCGTGGTGGCAGACGATGCGGACCTTCCTTTAGGATGTCTGCGGATGCGTCCAAAAGGAAGTTCCGGCGGACATCATGGGCTTGATTCCATTGAAACAATGCTCGGGAGCAGAGATTACGCGCGGTTGCGGATTGGCATAGGACGCGAACCAAACTCACCGCGCCAGATTACAAATCATGTCCTTGGCAAATTTAACAAGGACGAAATGAAAGTTTTAGATTTAACGCTTGAAAATGCCGTTAAACAAATTCAAACTTGGTTGTTTGACGGTATTGAAAAAGCAATGAATAAATTTAATGGGCAGGTTACCTGCCAGAAACAGGAATAGAAAATTAGCAGAGGTTAGCCGTGAAAAAATACGAAGGACTGTTTATACTAAACGTTCCTAATAAGGAAGAAGAAATTAAAGAGGCGATAGATAACATCGCCAAAGAAATTGTCGCGCTTGGCGGCAAAGTTGAAACTGTTCAAAAACTTGACAGACACACTTTTGCCCGCGCCAAAAACAAAAAAACAACAAGCGGTTATTACGTGAACCTTATTTTCACATGCGCCCCATCCGTAATAGAACAACTGAGAGCCAAATTTGCACTCAAAGAAGAAATATTTAGAGTGATGTTTAGCGTGGCGCCGCAAAAAACCGCCCAACAAACAAAACCGGCTGAAACTGTCGCCTAAAATCAGGACAGTTTTAAACCGACAATATAAGAAACTGCCATGGCGAGTTTTAATAAAGTAATTCTTATGGGCAACATTACGCGAGACCCTGAACTGCGTTATACGCCAAAGGGTATGCCCGTAACTCGAATTACTGTGGCAGTAAATCGCCGCTGGAAGGCTGAGACTGGAGAACTCCGAGAAGAAACCACTTTTATAGACGTTGACGCTTTTGGAAGCCAGGCAGAACTCATTGCAAAACACCTTAGAAAAGGAAACCCAATCCTCATAGAAGGCAGATTGCGTCAACACACATGGGAAGATAAACAGACAAATCAGAAACGCTCTATATTAAGAGTAGACCTTGAGAATTTCAGGTTCGTTGGACCAGCACAAAGAGAAGGCGTTGTCGAACCAATCGAACCAGAAGCAAGCGGAGCGGAAGTTAACAATACAATTAACCATGTTAACCCCGCGGCAAATCGGGTGGCTGAACCGCCTCCGGAGGAAGATGATGTTCCTTTTTAAACTATAATAATCATCCAATTGTAAATATATGGCAAAGATAGACGTTATATTGACAAGTAACATAGTCGGACTTGGCGCAGAGTCTGACCAGGTGACTGTGGCGGCAGGGTATGCCCGTAATTATCTTTTCCCTTACGGGCTGGCAATCCCATTGACACAGGCAAACAAAAAGAGAATCGAAGCCCTCAAAAAGAGACGAGCCGAACGCGAAGCTCATGAACTTAACACAATGAAAGAACTCGCCAAGGTTCTTTCTCAACTCGTCTGTATTATTAAAGTAAAAACCGGCGAAGAAGGAAAAATGTTCGGAACGGTTACTGGCGGCACAATAGCCGACAACCTCCGCACACAGTTCGACATCTCGTTGGACAAAAAGAAAATCATCCTCGAAAAACCCATACGCGCATTAGGCGACTACGAAGTCGAAATCAATCTTCATCCAGAAGTAAAAACAACGCTTAAAGTGCACGTCGAAAGTTCAACTCCATTGCCGGAACTCACTCCTGCTCAGCCGCAAGAAGCCGCCCAGCAAAAAACGGACAAACCGCAAAAATCAGAAAAAAACAAGTAAACTCAACCTTGCGTCTTTAAATCAAAAGCGGGTTGCAAAAACATCTTTTGCAACCCGTTTATTATTTTATTGGAAGACTCAACTCAAAACATGTACCCCCTGGTTTTGTCCATTTTAATTGCAAATTTGCCCCGATGTGATTCGCCAGTTGTTTTGAAATTGCAAGACCAATCCCGCACCCGCCAGGTTTACTTGAATAGCGCGGCATAAAAGGATTCTCAGCAATCGTTGCCGACAATCCACACCCTTCGTCTATAACCTGAAACATTAATACACCGCCCCCATTTATAGAACAAAGCAATCTCACCCCATGTCCAGGCGGAGTCGCTTCAATCGCATTTTCAATCAAATTTACAAGAATTATCGAAATCAGATTTGCGACGCGTCCTGGCAAATTAACCCCTTTACAATTATTTTCGGCACTTAAATTAACCCCCATTTCCTTTGCACGCGGAGCAGTTTTGCTCAAGACCATCTCGGCAATCTCCTCGGCGCTCAATTCAATATCGGTTATCCCCGACTCCTCCTTTATAAAAGTTGAAACTTCATTAATCATTGTCCTCATCTTTTGGATAGACTTCATTACCTCCTGCCAATCCTCATCCGAAGAATCCCCGCCATTGGCGGCTTTATCTGTAGCAAACAACTGGAGTCCAGCTATGGGATTCTTCAGCCCATGCAACAAATTTGCCGCAATTGCACCAAGCGCAGAAGTGCGCGCCGCAAGCGCAAGCTCACGGTTTGCCCTTTGCAAATCCAGCGTTCGTTTGTACAATTTCAAAAACGCAAAACCGAGTCCTGCTACAATCAACACCGCGCCCACCAAAAACGTTATTAACGCCTGTCTATTGAGATTTCTGTCCAGAATCGCAAACTCATTCTCCACCGTTTCCCCTTCAATGAAAAACTGCGCAATCGCAAGCAGATTTGAATCATTCTTTTTATGCAAAGGGATATTAATCTCAAGAACAGAAATCCTCATTTTGTTTTTCCCATCATCACCCTGAGAAAAATAAAATAAATCGCTTAATTTCATTGAATCATGATACCTGGCGCAAGGAACCAACAATTTTAGATAATTGCACTCCGCTACCTCCAGGCTCCCCTCCCTGATACTTACAGGCAGTCCATTCACAAATTTGCCGTTTATATCAAACAACCGCACTCCTATAACACCTCGTAAATTCGAAATCTTTAACACAAGCTCCATTTGCCCGGCATTCGAATCAATATCAAGCATCCCACCCTCGGCAGACTCATCTCGCATCAGACATATTGCCGAATACAAAACCGAAGCATCCCGATTTATAATTTGTTCTCTTATTAAACTGCCAGAACGCATCCGTGCATAATAAATCGCCACCCCGAACACAAAAAGCGCGAATACTATAGCTGTCTCTTATACACATCT
>JAOADO010000044.1 GCA_026417275.1 Verrucomicrobiia bacterium | reverse complement strand
GTATAAGAGACAGGCTAAAGGCAATGCATGGACACATCCTCGCGCAGGCGGAGTTAATGGGCACGTATCAGAGAAAATAATTCATAATTTGGTTCACATGAGAATTTTTTGATATGTGAAAAATGTTTCATTATTTTAGGGATGTTAATGAGTGGATGGTGTTATAATTAACTTGATTTGATTTAGAAATTCTTATAGTTTATTTTACTATGAAAGGCAGGTATTATTATATATTTCAAACAACCGTTTTGTTTGTAACAATGACCCTTATAAGCGCAAACATTATCTCTGCCCAGGACGTGTGTCTTTTGGTAAAGATATTATATTATACACAGACAAGCGCATCAGCACCGTCCTTACAGGGATGCATGTTTTACAGCGACTTAAACTGCTCTGGTTCAAGCACGGTTACAAACGCCACTTTAACGCCACCGGGAAGGTCGCCAATAACAATGGATGCAGATTGGGTAGGTGAGTTTTCAATAAACCGGGAATATTTAACTCAGGCAGCCCTTGATGCGGATTTTCCAAATGGCAACTACATCATCGCAACAAAAAGTATAAATTACACGAATTCAATCTCGGTTTCGCTTACAGGGAACACCTATCCTACAACACCGCAGATTTCAAATTTCACCGCCGCCCAGAGCATTAACCCCAACGCTGATTTTACGCTTACCTGGAACGCGCTTGGTTTAACAATCAATGATTATGTCAAGGTAGAGATTTTTGATGCCAGCGAGGAGGATACAATTTACGAGACACCCGAGCCAATGACCCCTGGCGCGTTGACTGGCAACCTTACGTCGTTCACAATCCCGGCAAATACGCTGTGTCCTGGCGCTCAATTCAAAGTAAATCTTATTGCCGCAAAAATTATAAACGTGGTCACAAACAATAATCCTGATGGGACAAAAACTATCGCGATTTCCACTTATGCAAAAATTCTTAGTTTCCCCATCAAAACAACAGGTTCAAGCGTTGGGCTTATTTCATGGGATAAACCAAATTTTGTATTCTTCTTTCCGGAAGGGTTAATCATTGGAACAAACATGCAATATACAACACCAAGAACAATTCAGAATTATAACATGTATTTTCAAGTCAACGATTCAAATCCCACTAACTCGGTTTTATTTACTGGTCCTTTTGGCTCTGGTTTAACCAATACACCGTCTTCCTGGTTTAATATTAACGGAACATACGGAGGTTACAGCTCGCCAGTAATCAATTTATCTACCCCCAATCAAATCACCGGTGGTATTTATACAATTACGTATAAAGGTATTAACCTTAAATTTAACCTTCCCAACCCACAGGCAACCAACAAACAAATTTTTCTTGTTCCTGAGTTTGCTGTTGGCGCGGATGGTATGTTAAAACAGATTAAATGGTCGTATCTCCGCTCTGATGGTGCAAAAGTTCCTCCGCAAAGTTATATGGAGGTTGTTGGAATCAGCATGAATTCAAAATACGGCGGGACTATTTTCCAGAACTGGGAATTGCGCCCTGCGTTTACGAATTATGTATTAACGAACGCTGTAATTAAATGGAGTGATATCGAGAGCGTTCAAATTGGTTTTAACGACGTCGATAATAATAACTTCATGACGATTTACCGAACATCTTCCACGCCAACTCCGCCATCAATAACAACCACATCTTTGTCTGGAACCATGGGACAATATTTTTCCGCAATGTTAAACGCCTCCGGTGGTATGTATCCTTACAAATGGTCAATCGAATACGGCTTTTTGCCAGGCGGACTTGTCCTTGACGAACTCAGCGGATTAATACTTGGAACGCCGGGCGAATATGGCTCTTTCAAGGTCAATGTAAGAGTGGAAGATTCTCTCGGCGCAAGCAACTCGAAGGATATTTATGTACTGATTGCCCCGGGAACTTTTACACACAAACCGGCTTTCACAAATTTAACCAAGATTGGAGGGTTACCATCGGTAACGCTTCTTACGATGCCGCAACAGTTTTATAGACTTGAAATTTCAGAAGATTTAAAGAATTGGAAAACCCCATTTTTCTTTACCGCTCCGAGCAACCAGATGGTTGTGACAGTCCCTCAATATGAATTTCAGACTTATAACAAACTGTTTTTCAGACTTGCTCTGGGACATAAGTTTAATTCTGATTTCTGGCTAACATTTTTTGCCAATGCAGGAACTATCAATTCGAATTCTCCTTACACCGTTGCTGTGAACTATCCCGTATCAATAAGCGGATATCATGCAACATTTACTGCCCAATTTGACCCGGATTACGCAACGCTGTCTCAGGTCTATTTCGGAAATCCCATAAACAAGCAACCAACCCAGATTTATGGAAAAGCCGACGAAGATGACCCGGGAACAATCGCGTATACATCCGATTTAAACAGCGGTATCCCGTCAACTGGAACTTATTCGGTTGCCTATAAAGGCACAAATCTAACATTTAATGTTATGCATCAAGCAAGGGAGCGCCGTGTCATTCCACTGCCAGTGTTTACGGTTAATTCAGGGGTGTTAACGGGCATTTCATGGAGTTATAGAAATCCTTCCACCGCCGCTCAATATTCGTCACTCCCATCATTTATTACTGAACTTTCTATACAGATTGATGATGTTAACGGCAACCGAATTTATGATTATGATGTGGAGAATTTGAACACAACAATCCATATGCTCCAAACAACAGTCAACTGGAGCGCAATCCGAACAGTCTACATGGCTTATTCTGACGATTTAAATACGCATTTTGTGATAACATTTACAAAAAATTAAAAAGCCTGTTTTTCACTTACATCTTTTAATATAACTTGCGGATTTGACGAAATTCAGGAGATTCGTTTTTTGTTTATCTTTTATTATTCCGCTAAAGTTAATTTTTCCTGTAAAAACATCTTCTTTCATAATAAAAATGTTTCATGAAAAGCAAATCTCGCGAAATTATAAAAACAACTGTCTATCTATTTATTTTGTTTGTGTTGATTTTTAGTACTCATTCCCTCTTTGCACTAACATTATATGTCTCTCCAGATGGAAACGACAATTGGTCGGGAAAGATAAAATCGCCAAACCGTGAAAAAACCGACGGACCTTTAGCCACGATAACCGGAGCGCGCGACGCATTAAGAAAAATTCGCGAAAAAACAGCGTTGAATGAACCTGTTTCTGTCATCATTTTAAATGGAATTTATCGAATTCAAAATCCTGTGGTATTTGAACCACAGGATAGCGGGACAGATGAATTCCAAATAGTTTACCACGCTGTTGATGGAGCAAAGCCGCTAATCACAGGCGGCAAAAAAATCTCGGGATTTCAGCCCTGGAAGAACGGAATATGGCGCACTCGCATTCCAGAGGTGACGGGAGGGAAATGGTATTTCGAACAACTATTTGTAAACGGAGAACGGGTTGTTCGCGCCCGAGAACCGAACAAATTCTTTTTTTACATGAGAGAGGTTAAAGAAGAATTGCTCGACGGCAAGGACGCCCGTACCGCAAAACGTGCCGTTCAAAAGGTCTGGATGCGAGACCTTGAATTTGATTTGCTTTCAAAACTATCGTCAGATGAATTAAAGGATGTTGTAATGGTCGTATTTCACAAATGGGATAATACACGGCGGCATATCAACTTGCTCGATATTTCAGAAAAGGCGCTAATTACAGAAGGACGTCCAATGAAGCCATGGAATCCATGGACGAAAAACACCCCCTATCATCTCGAAAACTTCCTGTCTGCGCTTGACCAACCTGGCGAGTGGTTTCTCTCTCGCGACGGCTGGCTTTATTACATGCCGAAAAAAGGCGAAGATATGGAGAAAGCCGAGGTCATCGCCCCTGTGAGCGAAAAATTTATCGTGATTAACGGCGATTCAAAATCTTCAAATTACACTCGAAACATTCTATTTAAAGGACTGCGATTTGAGCATTCACAATGGATTATGCCAGAAAGCGGTTTTGAACCATCACAGGCGGCATCGCCAGTAGAGGGCGCGATTCAAGCCGATGGGGCGGAAAACATAGTCATAGAAGATTGCGAGATTGGGCACACTGGCGGCTATGCAATATGGTTTAGAAAGGGATGTCATAGCAACACAATCAGAAAATGCTTCATCCACGACCTCGGCGCTGGCGGACCGCGCATTGGCGAAATGAACATTCCGTCGAATAAAACTGAATACACATTCGGCAACTTGATTGAAAACAACATCATAGTTCATGGGGGGAAAATTTTCCCATGCGCTGTGGGCGTGTGGGTAGGACACAGTCCTTACAACAAGATTTTGCACAACGAGATTGCAGATTTTTATTACACAGGAATTTCCGTTGGTTGGCGCTGGGGATACGCTGAAAGCCTTGCGAAAACCAACACGATAGCCTTCAACCATGTTCATCATATTGGCTGGGGACTTCTGAGCGATATGGGTGGAATCTACACGCTCGGTCCTTCACATGGCACGGTCGTGACGAATAACGTCTTTCATGATATTTATTCATACACATACGGAGGCTGGGGACTATACACGGATGAAGGAAGTACTGGGATTCTTTTTGAAAATAACCTTGTTTACAACGTAAAGAGCGGGTGTTTTCATCAGCACTATGGGAAAGAAAATATCGTTCGCAACAATATCCTTGCCTTCAGCAGAGAACAACAATTACAGGCGACGCGGGTTGAAAACCACCTTTCGTTTATACTGGAGAATAATATCATTTATTATACAAACGGCAACTTGCTTGCTGGACCATGGGATAAGGTTCAATTCATAATGCGAAGCAACTGTTTCTTCAACACATCTGGAGAAGTCAAGTTTATTGGAAAAACGTTAAAAGAGTGGCAATCTAACGGAAAGGATGAAGGTTCTATTATCACAGACCCTGGATTTGTAAACGCCCAGAACTATGACTTCAGATTAAAACCTGGCTCACCAGTTTTCAAACTCGGTTTCAAACCGTTTGATTATTCAAAAGCAGGTGTTTACGGCGACTCCTCATGGATTACCAGGACTACGCGGATTCAATACCCGCCGCTTGAAATGCCGCCGCAGGCGCCAAAATAATTTCACATAAGAGACAATGAAAACGAGATTAAATTATTTATTCATATTTGTTCTCTGCTTTGCTCTGTTAAGTTGCGTCAGCGGAGTGGAAGAACTTTTAACAGCCGAATATCTTACTCTAACAACGCGCGAAAGCCAGCCACCCCCGTTTAACCTTGTAAAGATAAAACGTGGACCGACGGTTCGTCTCGGGGTCGAGTGGTTTAACTGGTTCGAGTTTTCTGTGTTCAAAGAGGAAACGACAGCAAATCCACCATTATGCGTTATTCGCATTCTTTGCAAAAACGACCCGCTTGACCACCCACCAAAACCGCTATTGATTCGTCGGTATCAGTTGTGGATTCCTGAAACCAGCGAACGCCTTGAATATATTAAAAAACGGGAGCGCGCCCCGCTGCTCCCATGCTGGAACGACTTTGAACTGCAATTTATCCCGCGCGCTTCCGAATATGCGGATTATCTGAATGATTTTCCAAAGACCGCGCTGTTTCTTGGACACGTCCTGACGCTTAGGGCTACCAGAAAATCCACAGAATGGGAAGAATGGAAAGATGCGCGCACCCTTGAACTGGACAACGAACTTTTAATCGGCACAAGCCGCCCATTCAAGGACAGCGAAGGCAAACGCCTCCCGCAACAACCAAAAAAACAGGACTACCACTACGTAGATTTTACCGAAACGGATTATCGGACAATGATTGAGATTGGCGTCAATCTGTTCACCGTCAAACCAGCGCAGGAGCAGTATGTCCGTGGCGAGCCGGTCTTTTATATTCGTCAAGCGGGCGGTAATCCAACATTACGTTATCCAGCGGACCTTTTCCGCGCAAACTACCTTGGACCTGTGATGTTCATTGACGAACCCACGATAATCATGATTGGTGATACAAACATTCACCGCCGACTGAAATATTTTACAGACGCCGCGGAACTGATTGAAAAACGAACGCGCCTTGTTTACAGCTCTTCAGGTTCATATGGTTCGGCGCGACTGGAAAAATCACTGCTCGACATGGGAATCAACCTCGGCGACCTTTGCCTTCGCCATTACGATTATCCCTCGTGGGAAACGTTGTATGAAACTGCGTTCTATCAACTCAAAAGTGGCGCGGCTGGAATAGTTCATGAAGGAAGATACAACCTGGAATGGTTCAACAGCCGCATTGTAAAATTTTCCGAAACGGCTAAGTTCAAAAACACAGAAGAACTTTTGAAATATCACTATGCATATCTGCGCGGCGCGGCGCGAGCGTTTAACAAACACTGGGGCACAGCGATTTACGGACAGTGCGACACAAACATTGCGCCACTTGCGCTCACCATTGCCTACGACATGGGGGCGCGTTACCTCTGGTTCTGGACAAGTGACCACGACCACCACGTCCCCTGGAACGAACAGATGGAACTTGTCAGACACTTGCGACATCACGAACGATTACATCCGCGTTCATCAATCTTTGGACCGTTGAAGAAAATAGATGTTGCCATCGTTATTCCAAAGGGCATGTTCGTTTCGCTCGAAGACCTCTGGTGGGTTCGGGAAATGGACAAAGAAGGCAAAAACGAATCCTCGATTGCTTACAAACGGCTTGTGAAAAACACGCTGGAAACCGTCCGCTATTGCCTCGACCGCAGACTCTCATTCGACATCCTTCCCGATGAATCGGAAAAAATCCGTGGATATGGGCAGATAATAAGGATAAAGTGGTAAAAAATTCCAATGAATATGACCCAGGCCGTAAAGTCTTAAATTAGATATTATCTCCATTCTCGTTTTTCACTTTTCTTTAAAAATCGTATCAACTTCTCACGGTGAGAATGAAACTCTCATAAGAACGGTTCATAGTTATCCCATGAAAACGAGATTTTTAAAGTTAAGTGGGATAAGAACGGCGGGGCAGACAGCCGTAGCGGTAGCCATTATTGCAGGGACGGCAAATAACGTTTTTCCGTCCGTTGTTACAGGAAAAATCGTGGACACAGAAGGTATTTCAACAAATACAACTGTTTTATTTTTTCCATTATCTACACCCGTGAGTTCTTCAAATCGCATAATAATTACAACTCAAAAAACACTCGCCACAGATTCAAACGGCAAATTTTCAATCTGGCTTGAACCTGGAGATTATAAAATAACCGCGGGGACAAACGCTCGCGATTCATTTGTAATTTCAGTACCAGAAGGCTTCAGTACAAACGATTGGACCACTCTCATAACCAGTGCGCTGAGATACTCTTTCCCTTACATGCCTGTTTATGAGGAAAAACGCTTTCGTGGAACAGTAAATGGATATGCATCTCTCGATGCTGAGGGACGCGTCCCTCGCGCTCAGATTGGCGGCGGAATTTATTCTTCAAACGCTTTCTTGCGCGGGGATGGGGTATGGACAAATATTTCGGCGTCCGATATTGGCTCCGGGCAAGTTTCGGAAATCGAATTCAACACCCTGGATGGCATTCAATCCAGTATTCAATCGCAGTTGAACCAGCGTATATTAGCGTTAAACGGATTCGCCACAAACCTGTTTATCAACGGCTTAACGTCTGCAGCAGAATCGCGTTTTCTTCCATGCGCTCGACCAACCAATCTAATCGAAGGTTCATTATGGTGCGATTCGTATCAGAAATGCCACCTCATGTTTCAAAACGGCGTTGTTCAGTCTCCTGTTACAACGCTTTTCAGTTCAACAAACACCACAACTTACACAAATACAACCGTCGAAACATCAATTATCCCAACGGGAGTAGGAGGACTTCTATTGCCCGCAAATTCAATTTCTCCCGGTAAATCGCTTGCGATTAGAATGAGAGGCATCTATTCAAATCCGGGAACAACTGCCACTGTCGTATTTAAGTTCAAGATTGGCGATTCCGTGTTTGCCACACCCGCTTTTGGCTACAGCACAAGTCAGGTTAACAAACCTGTATATGTTGAATACAACATTGCCTTTACCGCAGTTGGAACCAATGGTGCTTATATCAGCGGAGGACAATTTGGAAGCCAGACCTTCACTTATGTTTTTGGTTCTCAAACAAATCCACAAAACCAGACTCTTGTACTCGATACAACACGCGACAACCAGATTTCTATAACAGCAACGCACAGCCGTGCCGATGTCTCCCTCACAATCAGTCAATTAACAATTCAAACCGCATTTTAAACCTATGCTCGCAACACTCGCATCGCTAAAGGAAAGACTTGGCATCCCACAATATGAGACAGGCCAGGATAAAATCCTTGCGCATTATCTTAAAATGGTCTCGCACCGCTTCGAGAGAGAATGCGACAGGTTTTTCGCAAGAAAAGAGAATTTCTGCGAGGAATTTCCAGCAGACTATACTGAAATTTTGGTATGCCGTTACCCAATTGAGACCATCTCGGGAATTGAACTCATCACAGATGAACAGTCCTGCTGGCATCCGATAACCGACGCAATCTACGTTATTCGCAATCGTTGCATCGTCAGTCTTTTAAAACCACCAGGAGACTGGAGGCAGAGAGCACGGCTTGTATATACAGGCGGTTTTGTACTCCCCGGCAATCCATATACCGAAGGACAAACTCCATTGCCAGAAGACATTGAACTTGCCTGCATTGAACAAACCGCGTACATGTATCAAAACCGCGAACGACTCGGACTTGTAGGTTTTGCCGGACTCCGTTCTGATTACCAGAGGCTTTTTAATTTGAATTCTTCGATTTCAGACGAACAGAACCAAAACGTCCGTTTGTTCATGCAGTTTGAAAACATAGACCTTTTGCCTGGCGTTTCCGCGGTTCTATCGCGTTATAAAAGAATAATATAAATAATACCACAGGCATCTTTTCAACAGCGGCGCGAAGATTTTCCACACATTCAAAACATATTGACAACTTATCTGTTTAACTTGATGAATCTTCTGCGCCGCTGTTGAAACCCATTACAATAGAAGCAAACAACAATGCATTAATAAAACCTTGCAAACCACCACCTATTAATGTTTAATTAAAATTTGTGGGCAAAAATAAACATATACACCTTGCGCTTGCGCTTGCGGTTATTTTTGCGATATCGAGGATACCCGGTCTGATGCCGGAGAATTTCAGTGCCGCATATGCGCTTGCATATTGCGCGGGATTATATTTTCCTGGCGCAATGGCTTGGTGGTTTCCTCTTGGCGCTATGTTTGTTACCGATATTGTCCTTAATATTTTCTATTACCACGTTTCCGCGATAACTCCTTTCATACTCGCAGTTTATTTATGCTACGGTTTGCTGGTTCTTTTAGGAAAAAAATTTAGACAATCGAACTCGTTTATTTACCTCTTAAGCGGCGGTATCCTTGGCGCTTTGCTCTTCTATATCATCACAAATACAATCTCATGGCTTGCAGACCCGGGATATCAGAAAAACCTTGCTGGCTGGATTCAGGCTTTGACAACAGGTTTGCCAGGCTATCCACCAACATGGGTATTCTTTAAAAACACTTTGCTCAGCGGCGGTCTCTTTACAGGGCTCTTTGTGGGCTCAATGAAGATTGCTGAGGCTACATCGGAAAAAGAGGAAACTGAAGAAACCGAAGAGGGCGAAACCGAACCAGCCAGCGAAAAAACTGCATCGTGAAAATCGGCGTAATTTCAGATACACATGGATATGTTGCCCCCTCGCTCCCGCTAATATTCAAGGATGTTCACTACATCCTGCATGCTGGCGACATTGGACCAATCTCTGTTATAAACTTCCTTGAACAAATCGCGCCCGTGATTGCCGTCAACGGAAACAATGACTGGGACCTTACGTTTCCTTATACAAAGATTTCCAGGATTGAAAATCTTAAACTCCTGTTGACACATCAACTTGACATGCAAAGAAGAAGCGGGAATGTCTGGGAAAAAATTTTCATTGAAAAACCAGATGTTATTGTCTTTGGACACACTCACAAAGCCACTATTCTGCATGAGGACAATAAGTTATTCCTAAACCCTGGCTATGCTGGGAAACATCACCAATGGCAACGCACCGTCGCAATCCTTCATACCTCAGAAGAAAAACCACAGGCAGAAATCATCAGTATATAACCGCGCTACTGATTCGAATTTTGCGGTTGGATAAAAATTTTTAAAATCGGGAGATGTAATATTGCCTTCATAATATAGCGTTGAACTATGCACCTGGCTTTTTAGTGGTTTGCCTGTTGTCGACGGATTATCTTCTTCCGCAGGGGAATACATATTTTTTTCGTGTGCTGGCATAAAGGCAGGAGCCCGACCACCCTGTTTTAAAGTCCAATTTTATCTTCGTGCTCTTGATGAAATTTGTACTTTTTGGATAAAACGGTTGCGCCGGGTATTGCTAATTAAGAATTCATTCAACTAACATCACCCATCGCTGATGCATTAATGGATTAATTTGCCTGAATTAATTTTACAGGACCCAATAATCCGCATTTTACAAGTTCCCAGTTTGAAGCGTCGAAAGATTTGTAATTTATGTTCACAATGTTGATGTCGCGGAAAATTTTCCACTGGATTTTTTTCTTATCCATGTCGCGAATTCGATTCGCCGCAAGGCTCGTGACTTCAATTTCCAGCAGATTGTCTTTTTCTTTAAGATTTTCGCAGCGCACAGAGAACGGGGAGGTAAACAGCGTCCCAAGATATTTACCATTCAAATATACTCGTGCGCTTTGATGA
>JAOADO010000043.1 GCA_026417275.1 Verrucomicrobiia bacterium | reverse complement strand
CCTTGATTCAACCTTTTTCGCCAGTTCACTGGACCTTTTTTGAGGAACTATCGCAAGAAATACGTTAGGAAGGTTTGGAGTGAGAATCTCTGCCTCTTTATATTTGAATGAGGACCAGACAGTTTCACTGCCAATTTTAACCTTGTTCCATAAATCATCTCTCCAGTGCAGATCAAATATCGGTTGGCCATATAGACTTGGATAAATAACAGAATCCGGTCCGACTTCTTCGGTTAACGCCTTTAGACCGCTTGCCATCAGCCATGATAATAAATAACTGCCGCTCCACAAATCTCTTATGCTTCTTGCCGCGGCTATGAATTCTTGAACTGGACCAATCTGGAATTTCAGGAAAGCAATATCAATTTTTTCATTTTCAATACATCCAGCCACCGCCGATGCTATTTGCATATGAAGCCAGATGGAATGGTCTGGTATTCGAGTATCAGCGGGCAAAAATCCTAATCTGTAATCATGTCCAATGGCGTGTTTTCTCCACAGACGCCAGTGTGCAAAAAACCTGGCTCTCCATCGTTCGTCTTCGTCCTTTAATTCGTTCAAACTTTTTTGTTCTAAACATGGTTGAACCGAATTTTCACCTTCGATTGCAAGTTCAGCGGAAGGAAATTCTTTGTGAAATTTAAAAGTCAATTTTTCACCCTGTTTATTTCCTAATGGGTGAATGAAGCAATTTTTCACCCCGTCGAATGCACAACGCATGCCGCTACCTGATGGCGACGGGAACGGTATCCTGTCAGCCGCTGCAGATATATGATCAGCATCTTTTAGATATTTTCCCACCTCTTCATCAATTAATCCAGCCTGTCTGTATGCCTGTTCTGCTCTTTTTCCATGAGACGATAAATCCAGACATTTACTGGGTGGGTCATGCAAAAACGCGGCTAATTTCTGTTTCCAGAATTCTACATTAGTTGTCATATTATTGTTGTGATTCATTTTTAAAATTCTCTGAAGGATAAAATAACCCCTTTAATCTTTTTTGAACTGGAAAAGACGTCACAAGACCGTCAGCACTTCCTTGTTCTTTAAATGGTGTCATTGGCAGAAGATTAATGAGAATTTTAGAAAAAGACAATTAAAAAATCATTGGAGATAATTGATTTTGAATAAATTAGATAGATTGATTTTAAAAACAAGCTAAATTCTTTGTTTATATAAAACGAACTTGAAGCAAAAATATATGCGATATTTTAAAAATTAATGATATAGATTTTGGAATTTCGCGGTTTTACTTATTGACTGCTGTCTTGATTACATTGGTCGAAGGTTCTTGTTTTTGAACGAGTGTAAAAAGGTAAGATGAGAGTGCTTTTATTTCATCATCTTTTCCCGTGAGCGGTGGCATGTAGGCTTTATATGGCGAGTCGTCTTTATTTTCGTGAAGGACTTTGAGGATGTTCATAATCCCCTGTTCGTCTCTTCCAGCAAGGAGTCGTTTAAGAGAGCGATAGCCGTCTGTGGTGTGACACGAAGCACATTGTCCAAGATACATTGTCTTACCTTTTGCAATCACAGAGTTAATATCCGCGCCGACAAACCATTTTGATGAGTTCAGATATCCAGATGAATTAAGGTATTTCACTTTACTGACGCGAACCCCGTTTGAATACATGTAGCCGGAAATCACATACGGTTTGCGGAGCATTTCGCGTGCGTATTCGCCGGATGCAGTTGCAAACAGGGCAAGTATAACGATAACCACGGCGCTCGAGAATTTAAAACTTTCTGCTGACCTGTATGCCAGAAAATACACCACGCCGGCGATTAACACTGAACTTGCCACAAGTATTACAACTGTCCGCGTGAGCTGAGTGAACATGCCCTGTCCAATAGATGAAGCGCCAAGCGTGAGGAGAATCCGATGCGATTCAGGAACTTGATACAGATACCAGAGGAAAAAGAATGGAATTGCAACGAATGCAGTAAAGACCCATTTTGAACTGTAGCGGATAACTTCGGCTCTCAACGCTTGTTGTTTGGCGTCTGCCATTGGTAGACGGCTTGCTGTGACAAGCGCCCAGACACCAGCGAGCGCCGCACAAACAGCAGTTCTTAAAAACAGGCTTGGCCAAAATGTGGGATTGAAAAACGCGGGAAAGAACTTGCTCGGTTCAGTTCCGCTGCCTGCCACAGAAAGCCATGCCTGTCCAGGAGTCAACATGAACGTGAGAATGCCGTTAATGATGAAAAGGGTCATAATAGATGCTACTGCATAGAGCCAGCCGACCTTTAAATGCAGTTCATCGGAGATTCGATTCCATGAATAGTAGTAAACAGCGATTGTCGAAAGTTCGACAAGGAAGAATACCCACTCTGTTGCCCACGCAAATACGAAGTTATGAATGAGCGCACTTGTGGCTTCGGGATGGGCAAGTCCGATGGCGAACCAGATGCCAACGCCGGATACTGCTCCAAAAACGCCTGTCAGAACAAGGAAAAATTTTGCGTGGCGCTTTAACATTTCCAGCCAATCGCGTCTGCCTTCAATCAGCGCTTTTCGTTCGGCAAGCGGCAGATAAAAGCCTCCGCCAACGGCAAAGTGGGAAATCATCACGTGAAATATGGCGATGATCCCGATTACCCAACCACTTCCAATATGTGGTACTTCCCAGACCGGATAGTTCATAATATTAAAATACTGTTATTTTAAAGCCAGATAACCCCAGATTGTTGTTATTACCAAAACAGCGAGCGTGAATAGCCCAAACCATGTGGCGCGTCGCGCCCGCTTGCCGCTTTGATTCGTGTTATCGTAGAACGGAATCAAAACCCACAAAATCAGACCTGCTGTAAATATCACCATGCCAAGTATTTCGCCTGTGATGCCAGGGAACCATGAGCCGAGCGCCTTAAGTACCTGGAATGAACTCATGAAATACCACTCGGGATGGATACCTGCGGGTGCGGGTTTCAGCGGGTCCGCTGGCTGTCCAAGTTCCCACGGAAACATTGCGGCAAGCAGAATAAGAACGTTCAACGCAACAAGCCACATTGCAAGGTCACGCATAAAAAAATTCGGGAAAAACGGCACAGATTTCCTTTCAGATAGCGGCTTGGCTTCTTCAGATGGCGGAATTGCGTTTCCGTGTTTTTGCACAAGCCAGAGGTGAAATCCTAAAACGCCGAGAAAAATTGCCGGCAAAAGTACAACATGAAGGGCAAAAAACCGTTGCACTGTGTATTCATTGACCTCAACGCCGCCGCGGATAAGCGAGGATAATTCAGTGCCAATCGTTCTTAACCAATCCGCTTTAATCCCAACAGCGCCGAGCATATTTGCCAGTATTCCTCCAAGAGCATCAGTTGGAGCGGCTGGTACTTCGAGTCCCACTTTTGTGGCAAAATAGGCGAGTTCATCCATTGGCAAAAGGTATCCGCTGAAGCCAAAAAACATTGCAAGCATCAAGAGGGCAATTCCGCTTAACCAGCCAAGTTCGCGCGGTTTGCGATAAGCCTTCATGAAGTACACAGAAAGCATGTGGATGAACACCGCAAGAATCATCAGGTTTGCCGCCCATGAGTGAATGGAGCGAATAAGCCATCCAAATTGAATCTCATAAGTAATCTGGCGGACGGATTCATACGCCTCCGGTCCGGGACGATAATAAATCAGCAAGAGCGCGCCGGTAAATGCCTGTATTATGAAAAACAAAAGAGAAATCCCGCCCCAGTAATACCAGAAGGTGTGTTTGTGTTCGGGAACAGTTTTCTTTTTTGCAAATTCGACAAGTTCGTTTAATCCAACTCGTTCATCCAGCCAGTTATATATCTGTTTTACTGCGGCTTTCATTGTATGAAAATCTTGTTGGTTTAAATCTTTACGCTCGTGATACGACAACGCCCTCTTCGGTTACTTTAATCGTGTATTGACGCAATGGTTTGGGTGGTGGACCAGCAATATTCTTACCCGTGATCGGATCGTAAACACCGCCGTGACATTCGCAGAAAATCCGCTTGTTTTCTGCCTCGTATTTAACAGTGCAACCAAGGTGTGTGCACACAGCGTCCAGCGCTGTCCATGTGCCATCTGCGTGATGAATTAACCAGGCAGGTCTTGAACCAAATTTGAAAACCATGCCACTGCCAGCGGGCAATTTATGGGCGTCCTTTAATAAAATCTCTTTAACCGCCGCCTCTTTTTTGGCTTTTTCGACAGGGCTGGATAAATATCTATAAAGCGGATAACCGAGCATTGCCAGATAACACAATCCAGCCGCGCCAAGGGCGATTTTCCCAAAGGCGCGTCTTGGAAGAGCCTCTTGATTTGCAACCTGAACTGTGTCGAGTTTATCTATTTTTGTCTCGTTCGCCATGTTTTGAATTCTCCTGTAAGGTTCAGTGGTTGACTTTTTACAAAACTCATTTTTGGCTAATTTGTTTTGCCCTCATCATTACTGAGATTAACCACCCCACAGCCACTAACCCCACAACAAATGTGATTAAGAAAATTCCTACGACATACCAGTTTGTGTAAATTGTTCTTTCCATTACGTTGAATCCTTTTTGGACCAGCGTAATGTCGCGAATGCCATCGCGGCAAACAACAGCGCCAAGTGTTCCTACGAATATCAGAATAAGTCCAATGAAACGAGACGGCTTTCCGCCAGCACCTCGCCAGATGCTGAAAACAAGGATGCCGAGCATCGCCGCTCCCCAGATAAAGCCAGCTGCTTTGAACAACGCGTTTGAATTTAAAGAAGCGTAAACTGCTGGCGGTTGTGCTTTAATTGCCAAAATACCCGTCAGAACATGCAAAATGACACCGACAGCGGCAACCTTTCCGCCAAGAGATGAAAAGTAAGGTTTCGCCGCTTCTTCAACATTCTTTGAACCTGTGAGCCATATCATCCAGAGTCCGCCAGCTACAAGCCCGCCAGTAATCATAAACAACCAGCGCGGCAGAAGTGTTGGATCGTGTGGTGGAAGTTTTACTCCAGCAGTCGATGTTGCATACATCTTTTGCCACACCTCGGGACGCAACATCAAGGTCATTACAGTCGAGTAAATCTTCGCGATTGCAATTATAAGAACAAACGCAACAAGCGCTTTCCACCACGATATTTTCTTAATCTCAAAGTCTCCCGCGTATCGGTATAAGTGAAAGTATGCGCCCATGAGTAAAAAGATGACAGCAATCCAGAACATGCCAATCAACACACTGCTTGTGTAAAATTGTCTTCCATAAAGAACCTGAAGAAACAAAAGTGGAGGAACGCCGAAATTGATGAGATATGTCATCGCCACTGGCAACCGTGTCGCGAGCGCTTCGGCTACGGATTTCCTTTGAAGCGTGCGATCGCCATTTGAATTACGTGCAAGAAAACCAATGACAATCGAAATTAAGAGTCCGCCGATAACCATCTGGACAGCGATAAAGTGAAGGGCAAGAGTAACGTTGTGCAATATTTTAAAGAGTTCTACTGGCGCTGGCAATGGTATTGGGTCAACTGCTGGAAACGCATTCATAGTGTGCTGTTATGTATAACTATATGCATATATTTTAAACTATGCGTCAAAATAAAATCGCAACTGCTTCCTTCCATCTATACGACAAATGATTCTGTATCTGTCACAGACGGCTCTAAATTACAGCCGCGATTTTTTTTCGTCGTCAAAAAAACGACAACCAAAATTTTTTAATTATAGCACATTTTTAAAATATTTCTCAAATTTTTGAGAAATTTAAATTGGTGTGCGTCTGCTCATAAATCTGTGTCTTTGAGACCTTAACGAAACTTTCCGTAATGGATTCTTGTGCAAATACTGTAAAGACTTTATGTGAAAGGACGGTTTGAAGATGTTTGTTTCAATTACCAGTTTTTATAAATTTTATCATTTTGCGGGGTGTATTTTGTAGTGGGACTACGGCGAGATTCTTCGTATTCGCGTTGTTTATCGTCGTTTTTTACCCAGCCGAGCATGGTCTGGAAGTCATGCGTGTATTGATTGTTTTTTTGCTGTTGCTGGTTTTTCTGTTGAGCCATCTGAGCAAGTTTTTCGCGCAATCTCAAGAGGTCTTTTCTTGTTTGTTCTGCCAGTTGTTCTGCTTCGTGATTATTCTGTTCGATCTGTTGGGCAAGGTCGAAACTTGTGGCGGCTTTTTCCAGGTGAGCCACGGCTTTTTCCGGTGTTTTTTGTTCTTCCTGAGCGGCGCGTTGTTGCTCGCGTTTGCCAAGGGCAATTAAGAGAGGGGGTAGTTCTTTTTCGATTGCTTCAATTTTAGGTGGCGCTTCAGTATTAGATGGGTTCACTTCTATCGCGTGTTCATAATTGTTCAACGCCTGCATCATTTTTTCAGCGGCTTCGGCAGGATTATTTTCCTTCTTGTTTCTTCCTTCTTGAGCGAGTTTATCGCCCTGTTTCATGAGCAGTTTTTCGAGCGCTTCTCTGGTTTCTTCACGTCCCGTCTGAGCTGTTTGATTATTCTGGTTCAATTGAAGTGCCTGGTCATAGTTGTCGATTGCGTTTTCGTATTTGGAAATTGCTTCATCAGGATTCCATGAGGCTTCACGGTCTGCTTCCTTCTTAAGTTCGTTGGCGTTTTTTGTTAAAAGATTGGATAATTTTTCAAGAACTCGTTCTTCGCCTGTTTTTGCCTGTTGGTTTTCCTTGTTTAAATTTGCGGCTTCGCGAAAATCCGTGAGGGCATTTTCAAGGTTTTTAATGGCTTGTTCGCGTTCCCATCTGGGAGAATTCGGATTTTTTACCGCGTTATCCGCTCTTTGTTCGGCTTGTTCAGCCCGTTTTGTGAGAAGGTTTGAAAGGTTATTTTCAGTTTGTTTAACATCGTTTGCGTATTCTTTATTTTCCGGGACAAGATTTACCGCTGTTCGCTGGTGGTCGAGAGCGGCTTCGGTTTTTTCTATTGTTTCTTTAAGAGACGTGTTTTTTGTTTGTTGAAGTAATTTTTTTGCAAGAGTTGCATGGATTTTTGCAAGCCTTTGTTCGACTACTTTCAGGTTATATTGCGCAAGTTTGTCGTTTGGATTTGGAGCAAGGGCAATTTTATAAGCCTCGCGGCTTTGTTCGTAATGCGGCAGAGCCTGTTCCGGCGCGGAGTTTTCAAGCGGTTCTCCTTTTCGGAACGAAACATTGCCGATTTGCGTCCAGACGCGTGTCTGAAGTTTTTTGGGTAGTGTTGAAGCGGCGAGTTCTTCCCAGATTCGGTCTGCCTCCTCGTAATTTTTTGAACCGTATTCCGCCACGCCAAGGTTGTACAGCAACCATGGGTCTGCGGGATTGTTTTTGACCAGTTCGCGCAGAAGTTTAGCCGCATCCTGCGGACGGTTTTCATCCATCATCCTGCGCGCGTCATTCAATGTTTGTGCCACGAGACCGTAACAGGAGAATAAAATGATGTTAATGAGTATTAATATTCTGAGCATTCTTGCGCTCCGCGTTGTGGGTGGTTTGTTTGTTTCGTTCATTTATCAATGGTTCAATAAGGAAAATACACAGGGCTATCATAAGCGGAATCTGAAATAATTCAATCCTGTCTTTTGATTTTCTTGTCTGAATATCCGCCGGAATTGTTTTGAAACCACGTTCGACTATATCTAATAACCCTTCACCTTCATTGCCGAGCCGCATGTAATATCCACCGCCAGCCGAGGCGATTTGTTTCATCACATTTTCATTTAATTTTGAAACAATTTCTGTTCCAAGTTCATTTTTTGCATACTGGAAACGTCCTTTTGAACGTTCTGGTATTTTTGAACCAACAGTGGTACCAACCCCAACGGTAAAGATTTTTATATTGTTTACGCCCGCAGCCTCGCGCGCGGCAATCACAGCGTCGCCTTGAAGTTGTTCTCCGTCTGTAATTAAAACTATCGCCTTTGCGGATTTTTTCTTTGGGTCAAAAACTTCAGATGCCTTTTTAATTGCCGCGGCAATGTCTGTCCCCGGCTTAGAGATTGAAGATGTTTTTAGGGCTTCTGCGGAACGGATTATTGAACCATGGTCAAGCGTTACTGGCGCTATCATGAAAGATTCGCCGGAAAAAGCAACAAGTCCATATCTATGATTGGATGGCGTCTGCAAAATCCGTTTGATGGCATATTTTGCGGCGCTCAGTCGGTTTGTGATTATTCCTCTTTCAATCACGGCGTCTTCTGCCTCCATTGATTTTGAAAGGTCAAGTGCTATTATCGCGTCAATGCCCGGTTTTTCTATTAAAACCTCCTTTTCGTTGCCAAGTGGACGTGCCAGCGCAATAACAAGAAAAATTAAACCCGTCGACATAAGAAGGATTTTTAATTTTCTTGTTCTGTAGTTAACCGAGTTTAAAAGGTTATTGATAAGTCTTGGTGAGACAATCTGGGTGAGGAGTTTATTGCGGGTTTTGTTCGCAAAATAATAGAGGAGCGCCATTCCTATAATCAATATAGGCGCAAGCAGTAAAATGTATGAATTATAAAATTTCATGGCAACCGTCTTAAAACCGTTTGCGCGAGCAAAATTTCAATAATTAAGAAAAACAATCCTGGAAATGCAAACCAGCCCATAAGTTCTTTATATGACCGTTGTTTGCCTTCGGTGAAAGTGGCTTTTTCGAGCAGGTCAATTTGATGATAAACATTGCGCAATCCCTGAAAATCCGCGACCTGGAAGAATTGCCCGCCTGTAAGTTTTGGAACCTGAGCCATTTCATTCCAGGAAAGGTCAAGCGAAGCCATATCTTTGAAATCAACAACCTGAATTACGTGGACTCGAATTCCAATCGGAGCAATTGCGCGGGCGACTTCTTCTGGCGATGGACCATTGTTAACTTGCTCGGCATCTGTAACAATGATTATAACTTTTGTTTGATTGGTTGCGGGAATAAGGTGTTCTGCGGCGATTAACATCGCAGAGCCGGGGGCTGTTCCACGCCCATTCTTTTCTGTTCGTAGTCTTTGAATTAACCAATCGTGGTCAAGGGTCAGCGGGCTTACAAGATATGCGTCTGCGTCGTAGCGAACAATGCCGATTTTATCGTTTTCCCGAGCACGCATAAATTCGCTTATTACTTCAATTAACGCCTCCGCCCGCGTCACTCGCTTGTTTCCCATCATAAAGTCACGTTTTTTCATTGTTCCAGAGAAATCAAGAGCGAGCATTATGTTTATGCCTTTTGCCTCGTAATCGGAAAGTCCTTTCTCTACCTGTGGTTTTGCTATGGCTAAGATTAATAAACCAAGGGAGATTAATCGAATGTAGAACAAAATTTTGCCAGCCGTTGTTTTCGGATTTTTCCCGGAAGGCTTTATAAGTTCAGAAGAGGAAAATTGAATCGCAGGCGCCCTGCCAAACTTACCTTTCAGGTATGCCCACAACGGTAATAAAACCAACAGTCCCAGCAAATACCAGCACTCAAACCTGAAAGTTTTAATTTGCACTAAGAACTCGTTCATGTTGATGCACTTTTTGCTGTGTTGATTGAAGCAACTGGTTTGACTTGATTTGTTTTAACATTTTCAGTCGGATTTTCTGTGTTTGCCTGTTGCGGGGTATGGTTATGCGTCTTTTTGACAAATTCTACGGCAAGGCTGTGAATTTTCCCCAGTTCATCCATCTCTGCCCATGCTTTTGCGAATTTTAAAAAGTCGCAGGCGGAAAGAAATTCATTCAAAACTTTTCTATCGGATTCATCCAGTTTATCGCTTTTCTGTGCTTCGATAAAAAACTCTTCCGTTGAACGCATTGGCGCACAAATCATAAACCGTTGTTCTATGTATTTTCTGACAATCGCTGAAGCCTCAATTGCGTAGACGCGCGAATTTTCTCGTGACATTCTTGAACGCAATTTTTCAAGTTCGGCAAGAGCGTCTACATACGCTTCTTCTTGAGCAGACTTTTGCGATTTATCTAAAGAAGAAGTTTTCCTGTGTCTTTTACGCAGTTTGTAAACCAGGTAAATAATTAAAAGAATAAGAATTGCCGCACTCAGCCACAATAATGGTCTTGGTTTGCTCAAAAAGCCAAGATCATCAATTATGTCTGTATAATTACCATTCATTTATTCCATACAGTTTAAGGGTTTAATCTATGATATCGTGTCTCAAAAAACTTGTTCAATGAGTTAATGTATGGCTGGTCAACGCGGACTTCGATTGAATCAACGCCACTTTTTTTGAAAATATCGCGAAATTGTTGAATTCTCGAGTTTGCTGCCATATCGAATAATTTCTGTGCTCGGGAATCTCTGGTGTTAATTTCTATGACTTCGCCGGTTTCTGCATCTTCAAAACTCAGCCATCCAAGCGAAGGTATTTTTAACTCAATCGGGTCAATAATAGGCACAGCAACTACATCGTGTTTTCGTGCGACAACTTTCAAAGCCCGTTCATAATCTGAGTCCAGAAAATCGGATAATATAAAAATAACCGCGCGTCTTGAGAGTGCGTGATTCAGACTCATAAGAGCCCTTGAAATGTTTGTGCGTCTGCTTTTACATATATGGGTTAATATAACGCTGATAATGCCCAGAACATGGACTCTGCCTTTTGCTGGCGGAATATATCGTTCGATTCCGTCGGTAAATAATAACAAACCGACTCTGTCATTGTTCGCAATTGCGCTGAAACCGAGTATGGCGGCGAGTTCTGCGGCAATCTCGCGTTTGCTCCAGTAGAGCGAACCAATGTCTCCAGAAGCGCTTGCGTCCACAAGAAAAATCACGGTCATTTCCCGTTCTTCGACATATTTTTTTATGTGCGGAATACCAGTTCGCGCCGTAACGTTCCAATCAATTCTTCGCACATCGTCTCCTGCAACATAGGGACGAACTTCGTCGAAATCTATACCGCGCCCCTTGAACACGGAGTGGTAG
>JAOADO010000042.1 GCA_026417275.1 Verrucomicrobiia bacterium | reverse complement strand
TCAACGAGATGACAGATGAACAACGATTCGCATTCATAAATCTCCTTAAAACGAGGGAGAAACGCGATAGAGTTAAAACATGGATAAAAAAGAAACCCGAACTAATCCAGCCATGGATTGACTTTGGAAAAACACTAAACCCACCTATTACATTGCCATGAAAACCGAAATCTACAACCTCAAATTTCTTACACCTTGTTTTTGCGGAGGAGCAGATCCTTCTATTGCAGAACTCAGACCATCCGCCATTCGTGGACAACTGCGCTGGTGGTTCAGGGCAATTGGCGGAACGCGGGAAGAAGAAACTGAAATCTTTGGCGGTGCAGAAAAGGAAAAAGGCAGGGCATCGGCAGTAATCGTGAGAGCCAGCATACTCAAGAATACAGGAAACAAAGACTGGTCAAAGGTTTTAAACGAATCGAAAAACATAAATTTGACTTATTTGTTAATCTTTTTCTGTAAAGATTCCAGAGAACGTAGAGGAAGGCTCCATAATGAAGGAGCTATACCGCCAGAGACACAGTTTGATGTGACGCTTATTTATAGAAGAGAAATCCCGGATCACCTCAGGGAAAAATTTGAACTTGCTCTGCGCGCATTTTTCTCAATCGGTGCAATTGGCTACAGGGCAACGCGGACCGCAGGAGCTTTTACATACCGAGAACCATCCAAACAATTAACATCAAAAACCTGGGAAAACCTTCAAAGCGATTTAGAAATGCGCGGTTTCAAACTCTTACTTTACCCTAGTCCATTCAACAAATGGATAGACCTCTGTAACAAAGCAGGGGATTTTTTGAAAAACAAATTGAGAGGCAGCCTCAACATCAAAGCAGGACAAGGCGGCAAAATACCAAATATCCTCGGGTGTTCCGATCCAAGACAGGCAAGCGTTCTTCACCTGCGTCCAACAATAATAGATGGAAGATTAAGATTGTTGCTGATAGAAGCGCCACATGCCAGGATTATTGGGAAAGAGGTGACAAATAAATCTAGATCCAAAGGACAAATCATACCCTCTTTAAAAAGACAGTTGATTTAAACGCGAATAATCTAAATCTAATTATTCAAGTCGAAATGAAACATGATAAATTAGTCCTATTGTGTTCGCTCGGGACTTCCTGGCAAATCGTACCTGAGGCTTTTTTGTTTCCGGAATGTAAATTCGACGAGGTTCACATTATAACCAGTCAATCGGCTGGAAATCTCGATAAAATTCGGGATTTTTTTAAAAATAACGCTCCGAATGTAGAACTGACTTTCACCCGTGTTAAAGGTTTTGTGGATTTTAAATCAGAACAAGACCATTTTAATTTCGAAGAAATTCTCTACAGATGGATACTGGAAAAACGTGAACGTTCTTCAATTCCGCCATATATATGTTTGGCTGGAGGATTTAAAACCATGTCAAGCGCAATGCAAAAAGCGGCAGAAATCCTTGGCGCTTCGCAAATTTATCACGTTCTATGCAACACTAATCCACAGCCACAAAATGAATCGGAGATTTTAAAAGCATACGAGGAAAACAAATTAGTCTGGATAAAATTAGGGAAAGAAACCGGCTGGCCTCAGTTTAAATCCATTTCACCAAAAGAATTTCATTTAATTGTGGAAGAAGAAGAAGAAAATGGAATCAAAGTTAGAATTGCTTCTGTGTCGGGACATACTCTTCGCCAGAGATTACGCAATTATCTTGAACAAAGCCATAGAATAGCCGGCTCATGGGATAAGTTGAAAGACTTGCCGTTTTCAACCCTTGCCACATGGTCGAAATCTGAACTTGAATGGCTAGAACAACCATTAAGCAAATCTGATTTTCAATGGTTAAAAAAACTGCCCAAAATCGAGTTGCATTGTCATTTAGGGGGATTCGGCACACATGGCGAATTGTTAAAAACAATACGCGCTTCAGCAAAACACACTGAAAAATTACCTCCACCTGTTAAAATAGACTATCCACCGAATTGGCCTCTACCTGAAAAGCCGATAACCCTCGAAAAATATATGGAACTTGGCAATGCTGGCGGGTCCACAATACTTAAAGACCCGGGGTGTCTCGAAGAGCATTGCAGGCATTTATATAAGCATCTTGTATCCGAAAATGTTGTTTACGCCGAAATCCGATGTTCTCCGGCAAATTATGCCGAAAAATCCACGAACCGTTCTCCCTGGGACGTCTTAGTCCATATTAGAGAAGTCTTCAATGATTGCATGGAAGAACACAAAAAACAAAATCCTGCTTCAACAACAACTTGCCACGTCAATTTGATATTGATTGCCACACGACGCAAAGAAACCTCAGACCGCATTGGAGATTCCAGAGCAGAGATAGCCCGACATTTGAGCCTTGCTATAACAGCATTTGAACACTGGACAGACCCAGATTCATGCAGAGTTGTAGGAGTTGACCTTGCAGGATACGAAGATAAAAACACAAGACCTCATTATTATCAGGAAGAATTTACACCAGTCCACAGATGCGGACTGGCGTTGACTGTTCATGCTGGTGAAATTGACGAAGCAGAATCAATCTGGGAAGCAGTGTTTAAACTAAACGCCCGTCGGCTGGGGCATGCGCTAAGTTTAAGAAAATATCCAGAATTAATACGCTCAATTGCAGACAGGGGAATCGCTATTGAAATGTGTCCCTATGCAAACTATCAAATAAAAGGATATCGTCTCTTAGAATCAAACAATGAATATAAACCTCAGAATCCAGAAATCTATCCACTAAAATATTACCTCGACAATGGAATCCGCGTAACTGTAAACACCGATAACATTGGGATTTCTAACGCTTCGATTACAGACAATTTTGATTTGCTGACAAAATTGAATCCAACCCTAACCCGCCTTGATATCCTGCGTCTCATAAAAAACTCTATTGATTCAACATTCCTGTCCTCCGCAAAAAAGAGCGAACTATCCTGCAAAATCGAATCATCAATTCCACTCCCTATTTAATTATCCAATACAATATAAATCATTTTCAGAATCTTGAGCCCTACCACTATTAGATTCTTGATAAAACATTAATAATGTGTAATAGATTTTAATATGAAAAAGTTAATCCTTCAGTTCACAATCGTCATTGCCTTCTTCTCTATTTCTTTATTGCGAGCAGATTACGCCACCAACAATGTTATAAGAATTTCATCAAAAGATTATTCGTTTGACTGCCTGGTAAAAAATATCATTCAACAGAACGGTTATAAAATCATCCATCTTTCGTATCCATGCAAAGATTTTATCCTGGGAAAAGAATTTGGAATTATACCTGCAAAACTTTTCATGCCAGACGGCATTAAACCATCTGAAGCAAAGAGACCCGCGGTTATTTCATTGCCAATTTTGAACGGCGATGAAAACCTGAACAGCATTGTGTGCGCCGCGCTCGCAAAACGAGGAATTGTTTCGATAATGTTCACCCTGCCCTTCCACGGAGAACGAAAATTCAGAGACTTAGCAGAACACGACCCCTTTACATTTACAAGGGGAATCAATCAGACATTGTTAGACATAAGTCGAACAATTGATGTGCTATCAAACCTGCCCGAAGTGGATACAAATAAGATTGGGGTTACCGGCATCAGTCTTGGCGGTATTCTATCTGCAACCATTACCGGAAAAGACGCGCGGATTAATCGAGCCGCATTGATGCTCGCCGGAGGGAATTTGATTAAAATAATACATCATGCAAAGGAAACTTCACTTTTAAGCGTTGCTATTAAAAAGATGACAGACAGCGACCGCGCAACTTTCATTGATAAAATCAACGAAGTTGACCCTATGCTTTATTCATCGCGGTTGCGGCGGCTTGCGGCTGAACACCGCCTGATTATGCTGAACGCCTCGCAGGATGAGGTTATTCCCCGCGAATGTACGATGGAACTAGCAGAAGCGGTTGGTCTGGAAAAATCAATTATCTGGTTTGAAGGGTTGGGACATTACACTGCGTTAGCAGAACTGCCACGTGCATTGAACATTGTTGCAGACTTCTTTGCCAGCGATTTGCCGCCCCAGATTTCCCCAGCGCAACCGCCGGTCAAAAATCCCAAACCGATTGAATTGGCTGTCTCCACACTACAACAACTTTTAACAATTTTGACCACAGAACCGGAAAAGGATAAATGCCACTTCTTAAAAGCAGAACTTATATTAACGAATAAAAACAATTCTGTGATTAATTCGTCTGTTCAGATAACTGTCGGCGCAGACGGCAAGTTTACACTCATCGGAAATGGTGTGCCGCAGATAGGCGGAGACCTGGCAATTGGCCATACAGGCGGTTTTCCGTGGTTCGCAAACAACAAAATCATTTTCGTCGGCAACAAACCATATCAGGACAATACAAACTTTCTCGCATACGTGGACAAGAAGTATATTTTGCAGGTTCGTGCGTTTTCAGGTGCAGTGGGCGCGATTGGGCTTGTCCCTGACCTTGCGGGAAAATGGATAAAAGCCGAACAAGACGGCGACCGCGCGATTAAAATCACTACGGCATCAGATAAAACCAACAACGATTATATTCGAGTAAAATTTTCAAAAAACTGGGACTCCCCGGAATACGCCGAATTCAACACAATTGGAACACGGGGATTACTTAAAATTTACAGTATGCAAACAAATACCGTGATTCCGATGGATTCATTAACTCCTCCGTTTAAACCATCAAGGACGGAGGTCTCATGCCAGGATGTAAACAAAATGATTGCCGCTGTGGCGAATTTTATAGGTGAACTTCTCATAGATTCAACTCCTAAAAAACAGACAGATAAAACTCTTAAGGTAGAAGTGCAAGCCCCCTCAGGACACGGTGTTCTATGCAGTCTTGGAAACAAGAAAATATTAATCGTTGATGGAACTCCGCAAGAGATGGGGTCTGCCCACGGCATCCTTTTGAAAGAATCCGTGGGAAAACTGGTTGAACGTGTCCTATTTGGGGTTGGCGCGGCAGACACTTTCCGCTCCAGCGAATGGTTTCTTGAAACGATGGCAAAAATCAAAGTCAGAACCGAACCGTTTATTCCAAAACGGTTTATCGAAGAATGTTATGCGCTCGCGGACAGCGCTGGATTGCCGAGACGCGATGTCCTTTTTGCAAATCTGTTTCCAGAGAGATTCCACTGCAGTGGAGTCGCAGTCCACGGCAAGGCTACAGTGGACGGCAAAGTATACCACGCACGCGTTCTTGATTACATGCGTGACATTGGACTTCAAAACTCAGCCATCGTCGCAGTTTTTATTCCAGAAGGCAAAAATGCGTGGATGACCCTCGGTTATGCCGGCTTCGTCGGAACAGTTACAGCAATGAACGAAAAGGGACTTGCCATTGGCGAGATGGGCGGACGAGGCGAGGGGCTCTGGGATGGTCTACCGATGAGTTTCCTTCTTCGCGAAATCATGGAAAGAGCATCGAACGTTGAAGAAGCTCTTGCCATTATTCAATCCACATCGCGCACGTGTGAATATTACTATGTAATCAGTGACAAAAATGGCGAGATGCGCGCTCTGCATTGTTTGCCTGATAAGATCACAATCCTTAAACCCGGTGAACAACATAATTTGTTGCCTCCGGTGCCGGAAGACACAGTTTTTGTTTCAGCAGACGAGCGAGCAAAAGTATTGAGTCAGCGCCTGCATGAAAACTTTGGAAAAATTGACGCCAAAAAAATGATAGAAATTATTAAGAGACCGGTAGCAATGAAATCAAATTTGCATAACGCAATTTTTTGCCCGAATACGCTTGATATGTGGTTTGCGGACGCAGGAAAAACCACGCCAGCGTGCGATGAACCTTACGAACAGGTAAATCTTGGAGAACTTATTAAGTTCTACAAGAACCTTAAAAACACGGCAAAAAACTGATTGGATTTTACCCCCATATTTGCCTGTCCAATGAACGGTAATGGACAGCTTCGGAAATATGCTCGCGGCTTATTTTTTCTTTACCATCAAGGTCTGCAATTGTTCGGGCAACTTTGAGAATTCTGTCATACGCGCGTGCGCTTAACTTGAGTTCGCTGACTGCCATTTTCAACAATTCCATGGTATCCAAGTCAAGGGCGCAGAACATTTTTAATTCTCGCGTTCCCATGTTCGCGTTGCAATTAACGCGGCGATTTTTTGCAAATCTGCGGTTTTGAATCTCCCGCGCGGCAACCACCCTTTTGCGGATAGATTCGGACTTTTCACCAGAAGCGGCGCCTGTGATATCGCGGAATTTTACCTCCGGCACCTCAATGTGAATATCTATACGGTCAAGCAGTGGACCTGAAATTCGTCCAAGATAACGTTGAATTTCATGCGGTGAACAACGCGACTCATACGGCATTTTCCCATCCGGAGTAGGATTCATTGCCGCCACGAGCATAAAGCGTGATGGAAATGTTACGGAACCCGACGCACGGGAGATTGTGACGTGTCCATCTTCAAGCGGCTGACGCATGGTCTCAAGCACACTTCGTTTAAACTCTGGCAATTCATCAAGAAACAAAACGCCGTTATGAGCGAGCGAAATCTCGCCAGGCATTGGATTTGCACCTCCCCCTAAAAGACCAATGTCGCTTGCCGTGTGGTGAGGCGTTCGGAATGGACGCCGCGTTACAAGTGCCTGTCCGGACGACAGCAAACCGCTGATACTGTGAATCTTGGTTGTCTCCAGCGCTTCTTCAAGCGTGAGCGGCGGCAAAATCGAAGGCAATCTTTTCGCCAGCATAGACTTCCCAGTGCCAGGCGGTCCAATCATGAGGATGTTGTGCCCGCCCGCGGCAGAAATCTCCAACGCCCGTTTTGCCGATTCCTGTCCTTTTACATCCGAAAAATCAAGTTCGTCATCAAAATCTGTTTTAAATGATGCGTCAACATCAACAGATGCAGGTGGAATTTCAATCGAACCTTCAAGGAATGCAATCGCTTCGCGTAAATTCTTGACGGGGATAACTTTGAGCCCTTTAACCACAGCGGCTTCCGCCGCATTCTCAGCAGGGACAACGATTCCGTACTTATTTTGAGTTCGCGCACAAATCGCAATGGGAAGGGCTCCCTTTACAGGACGAATTGTCCCGTTTAACGCAAGTTCGCCGATAAACATGAAATCTTTGAGCCTCTCAGGATTAATCTGTTCACTTGCGGCAAGAATTCCAATCGCAATTGGCAAGTCGTAAATAGGACCTTCTTTTCTTATATCGGCTGGCGCGAGGTTGATGGTAACCCGTCCAAGCGGAACTTTAAAACCGGAATTTGTGATTGCTGTGCTTACGCGATCTTTGGATTCTTTGACAGCAGCGTCCGGCAACCCAACAATTACAGAGGATGTTTCGCCAAAACCACAATAAACCTCGACTTCAACAGGACATGCGTCAATCCCGTGAACCGCCGCTGAATTTACGCGCGAAAGCATGTGGTAATTGTGGTGAATAAAACAGCACAGGTCAAGCATTCGTTGCTGGTTAATATACCGCAACAAACTGTTGTTCAATGCATTGCAAAATAGATTATCCCGTTTTGTTTTACGGAATACGTATTCTGAAGAATTTCTTCGGCGAATTAATTGGCAACTGAATTGTCATTACGCCACCTGAACTGCTGGATTGGATTTGATAAAGAGGCGTCCATTCTCCGCCAAGATTATCAGTGCCTTCAATTGTGTATGTTTTGTTTGCGCCGGCGGTAAAGTTTATCAACAGATTTGTTCCCTGAACACGTATTGAATTTTTGGCAAAGTGCAGATAACTGCCTGAATTCACCGGGTCTGTACCGGCAATATACTCCATAAGATTTGAGAAACCATCCCCGTCAAAGTCCAGATTTGCATCACCCGGTGATAGCGGGTCAAGACCAAACTGCCGCTCCCACGCATCGGGTATGCCGTCCCTGTCGAAGTCCAGAGGCATCTGACGCGGACCTGGCGATGGCGGGTCGGCGCTCCAGTTTATCGGGTCGTTACCATAGGCAAATATATTCAGACGGTTCAAACTGAAGCCTGTGCCGTCAGCTTCCGCAGACCAAGGCGAAGAGTCATAATAATGGACATGCTCCACCCGTATATATGGAACATTATTTGTTGTCGGAGTAAATGGTTTATTAAGTTCGATGTCGGCATCTTTATTGGATAATTTCCCATCATATGGTCCAAAAATTCTTGTGCTCGGGTCAATATTGTAGACCTGACGAAACTCGCGCAATAAGGTTGGATTGTTAACCGGGTCGAAACTAACCACAAGGATTTCCTCGTAAGGCTGAAGAACAACCCCCTGCGGAAAGTCGAACTTAACTGCATCGCGAATTCTCCAAGTATTAGTTGGATATTCCTGGTCATAGAGCGGAACCGGGGCGCTTGTGATATTCCTCAACTCAATATATTCATGCGCCACATTATCGTTTGTGCCAGAGTCCGGAGGATGATACATAATTTCGCTTATAACAACAGGTCCAACCAGCGGCTCAGAGTTTGGCGCGCCCATTCCCTGGCGGAATTCTTCGACAGACGTCGGGTCGTCCTTGCCGAATGTGCGTGATTTCATTGCTGTAAATTCAACTTTGCCGTCGCTTGTCACGTATCTGCCAAACGAGACATTCGGAGCTGCAGTCCCAAATTTCGCATAAGTCCTATAACCGGTCAAAACGCCGTTTGTTGTCTGTGAAAGCACAACTTCATCTCCATTTGCGTTAAGAGCGAATGGAATTGCCGCATACAATCTATTGGTAAATTGCGCCGCGTAAACCACAAAGTAACCATTGGCTGGAATAACTGTCGGAGTCGGAAATTGATATTTCTCCAGCGTTCCGAAGTCATCGCTGAGCCACCATCCGCTAATGTCAAGCGGTTGGCTGGTCAGGTTGCGAAGTTCAATGGCGTCCTCAAACGGCGGCAAAGCACGAGCAAGCACTTCGTTAACCACCACGTTTGTTAACATTCGATAATTGGGTTCACCAGGAGATTCCGTGAGCGGGAACTTGACGATGTTAGTATTGCCGTCCGGGAATCGTCCCTCTGAAACACCCTCGGTTTGCGCGCCAAATGCAATCGCATCAAGCAACGTTCCATCAGCCAAAGATATACCAATTGCTTCCCCATTCGCGCTAAGCGCAAAATTAACGTGGTCTGCACCAGCACCAGTATTGTTATCTGCCCAGATAACAATATACGATTTAGCGCCAATAAACGAGAGTGGCGCTATCTGATGTTTAAGCCGTCGGCTTAAATCATCCGTTAGATAAAGCCCGCCAAGAGTAATCGGCTGGTTTGCGGGATTGTATATTTCAAACCAGTCATTGCCAGATTTTGGCGATGCCATCCACTCGTTTACTTTGAGCAGAGTGGGCGAAGCAAGTTGAGTAATAGCCACATTGGCAGAGCCTGGCGTCGGGCTAGTCAACACCCAATTTGTACCACCATTTGGTACTCTACCAATCGACAGGTTTGCGGTTTGAATTCCATAAACAACTGAATCGAGCAAACTGCCACCGTTTGACGGCTTATCATATAGGTAAACTCCGCCGCCAGAACCAGCTAAACCAAAACCCGTGTTGTTTGTTGAAGCAGGCTTATTCCCGTCGCAATAAATCCTAATAAATTGTCCTGATGCTAAAATAGTTCCGTTTGGAAATATAAATCTGCGCGGTTGTTGAGGGTTATCGCTCAGACTACAATCACTCAAGTTAATTGCTGATGATGTGCCGTTGTAAATTTCAACCCAATCCGGGGTAGAACCATCAATCTCAGCAAGTGTGGTGTTAACTGCAAGCACTTCGTTTATCACAAGCGCCCCACCGCTTGAACCGCTAGATATCAGCGGATTTGGTGAACCAGGCGTTGGAGTTGTAAAGTAAGTGATTGTTGAACTCCCGTTCGGACTACGTCCCTGTGAAACATTCTTCCACTGAGATTGATACATAACAATATCAATCGCGTTCAGATTTGTGTCATATAATCCTATCCCGCCCTGATAAGCACTAAGAGCAAAATTCAAGTGCAACGGTCCTTTTGATGTCTCGCCATCGGCAAAGAAACGCAGAAAACCATAACCAGAAATGAACGACAGCGGGGCAATTTGATGTCTTGTCCAGTAACTGACAACACTGTCAGAAATATAAAGCCCCCCGATATTCACCGGCAGAGAATCCGTATTATAAAGTTCGATAAAGTCATTATCAAACGGCGCTTCTCCAAGTGCTAACCATTCATTAATCTTAACTTTTTGTGGATTGCCAAGAGGCGCCTGACGATTTACTGTTCCAAATGTTGGAACCGTGAGAGTCCAGTTTCCATCACCCATCCTGCCGATTGAATAATCTGTTATTTGCGGTCCAAACTCTACACTATCCACTAATTTGCCGCCGCGTTCGCGCGAATCATATAGATAAATCTTATCGCCATCCTGATTTAAACCAAATCCAGTGAAATATCCGACTCCGCCTGAAGGATTGTCGCAATAAACCACCAGATATCCCCGCGCAGGAATTATTGAATTTGTCGGGAAAATGTACTTATCCGGATTCGATGGATTATCTGTTAGCCGCATGCCAAAAAGGTCGAACGGTTCATCGCTTTCATTATAGAGTTCGAGCAGGTCAGGCGTTGAGTTATTGTTCGTGAGAACACGTTGATTAGAAGCAAGGATTTCGCTCAAACGAATTGGCGGCAAAGTCGAACGTGTATACCACGTGGATGTGCGAGTTACTTTTGCGCTTTCAAGGAAAATTGCGTCGTCTTGATAATATCCGGCGTCGTTCTTTCCAATAACTTCAATGTAATGCGGTCCATCAGTAAGATTCTGAATCACTATTGGTGTTGTTATCGGCAGTTCAGTGCTCCATGAACTATTATCAAGTCTCCATTTATAATGCGTATATCCAGAACCAGCAGTCCAACTTGATGATGGAATTCC